>JAPORK010000486.1 GCA_026710285.1 Endozoicomonadaceae bacterium
AGTCAATGTTTTACATTTGTGCTTGATTTTCACTCATTGCAGCGGAGAAGAACCAAAAAATGATCTGCCATTATCATCTGATCCCACAGTCTCTGCCAGGTTTTTTATGATAGGAGGTTTTAAATATTTAATGGAGGCAGGCTTTAACAGGATTTCCTGTCTTCCAGTGCGTACGCAAGTGTATCACTGCTAGTGTACTCAAGCTCTCCGCCAACAGGAACGCCATGTGCAATACGGGATACAACAATATTCATTGCTTTGATTTGATCAATAAGAAAGAAGGCGGTAGCCTCTCCTTCTACAGTAGGATTGGTTGCCAAAATCACTTCTTTGACTTCAGAAGAGGACAATCGTTCAAGCAGCCTGGTAATACCTAATTCTTCCGGACCAATACCTTCAATTGGGGATAAATGACCACCTAAAACAAAGTAGTATCCATTAAAAGAACAGGCCTGTTCTATTGATACAAGATCAGCCGGTGTCTCAACAATGCAGAGCAGGCTTTTGTCTCTGGATGTATCCTGACACAGTGAACATAACTCTGTTTCACATAAATTACGGCAGTGTAAACAGGTAGTTACTTTATCCATTGCCGCTGTTAATGCTTTTGCCAGTGCCCGGGCACTTTGACGATTGCGCTCCAGCAGGTGCAGCGCCATGCGCTGTGCTGTTTTGCTGCCGACACCCGGCAAACATTGTAAAGCGCAAATCATCTCATCAATTAGTGGAGAAAAAATGGTCATCTGAGCACTACCCTGTTAACTGATTTTTTTAAGCAAATCAAAAAGGCATTTTCATGCCAGCAGGAAAACCAGACTGACCCGTCAACTCTTCCATTTTACTCTTCTTTTCTTTCTCAATCTTTTGGACTGCATCGTTAAATGCGGCAGCAATAAGATCTTCGATCATTTTTTTATCTTCCGTTAATAATTCAGGATCAAGATAAACGCTTTTAGTATCACTTTCGCCATTTATGGTGATTTTGACCATGCCGCCACCTGACTGACCTGTTACCTCCAGGCGAACTATTTCCTGTTGCGCTTTTTTTAACTTCTCCTGCATCTCCTTTGCATGCTTTACAAGATTTCCCATATTATTTAACATCGTTTTTACCCCTGTTACTGGTTTCTTTTAAAGTAGTAATATAACATTGACTGACTAAAAGGTCATGATTTTATTTTTACCGTGATGCTGTTATCATCTACAGATGCATCAAATACGGTCATCATCCGCTTCACATTTTCGTCACTATAAATACTCTGACAAGCTCTGTCTAAACTTTCCTTTTGCTTGCGTTCATTGTACATCGCCGGCGTTTCTTCAGTAACTTGACCTGAGTTTATATGCACCACAATTTTATCAGAAAAAAATGCTTCCAGTGCTATGGTTATGCACTGGTGATTTCTGTCATTGTATAGCGTGTCATACGCCTGATCCAAAGTGAGCCATAATTCATTTTTTGTCCTTTTTTCAACGGTACAATGAGTGCATAATATTTTTGTAACGCCAGACAGATTCAGTTTTGCAATAAGGTCAATCCATGCGGTTGTATCGCAAGCAGAAAGGTTCTGTGGTAATTGCCCTGAAGGAGTCAGTGGAGTCACCGAAGGTTCTGTTGCTGCTGTCTGTTTATGCACCTGATCAGCAGGTACTTCTGATACGTTTTTATGTATTGTCACCGCATCGACAATACTATCTTCTGATTTATTTAAATTTTTTTTTTTTAAAGCAATATCTTCCTGCGAATGACTAACTGCTGATACTGCATCAGGATGATGTTCTCTCATTTCATTCTGCAGTGAAGAAGCAAGCGTTGTTGCTGTGCTACTTAATGTTTCATTTTGTTGAGGTAACTGCGGTTTGATTTCATCACTATTATTATCTTCAAGTTTGAAAATCAACATGCGCATTAATACCATTTCAAAACCCGTCCGCCCGTCCGGAGCCAGCGGTAAATCCTTCCGCCCAATGAGTCCGGACTGATAAAAAAGCTGTATATCTTCCGGTGTTGCCTGTGAAGCAAAATTGACAATACGTTCTGCATGCATGTCATTGGTGTCAACAAGACCAGGCACGATCTGAGCAATGGCTATTTTATGCAGAGCAGAAAGTAATTCATCAAGCACTGCTTCATAATTTGATACATGCTCAGCCAGACTTGCAACTTGTGCTAACATCTTGACAGGATCGTTACTTATGATTGTTTCAATCAGATCAAAGACGCGATTACTATCTATTGATCCAAGCATTATACTTACATCACTGGTGACAATTTGCCCGTTACAAAAAGAGATAGCCTGTTCCGTTAAACTCAGTGCATCGCGCATACTTCCCTCTGCTGCACGGGCAAGCGACCATAATCCAGCTTCTTCAAAGGTTACTTCTTCTTTTGTTAATACTGTTTTCAAGTGTTGCACAATATGATCAACCGGCATCATTTTTAAGCTAAATTGCAGGCAGCGTGATAAAATTGTTATAGGCAACTTTTGAGGATCCGTTGTTGCCAGTAAAAATTTTACATGAGGAGGTGGTTCCTCCAGCGTTTTAAGCAAAGCATTAAAGCTATGCTGTGACAGCATGTGCACTTCATCAATCAGATAGATCTTAAACTTTCCCTTAACCGGGGCGTAGTGTACATTATCTAATAATTCTCTGGTATCTTCCACACGGGTACGTGAAGCCGCATCCACCTCAATTAAATCAACAAACCTTCCCTCATCAATAGCACAGCAGGAGCTGCATTTGCAGCAGGGTGTCGCACTGACTCCTTGCTCACAGTTAAGGCATTTTGCTAAAATTCGTGCAATTGTGGTTTTTCCCACCCCACGTGTGCCAGTAAAAAGATAGGCATGGTGCAAACGCTTTGTATCCAGTGCATTAACTAATGCTTTTAATATATGTGTCTGACCCACTAAATCATTAAAGTTTCGTGGTCTCCACTTACGAGCTAAAACCTGATATCCCATACTTTTTACACTAAAACTCCTGAGACTTTTAATCTTGATTTTCTGTATTGGTTAAATTATATGCGTACATTTATATAATATTAACTTTTATAGAAAAGGTAACTATCTTTTAGAAAAAAGGTAGCTATTCAGCTGCAGGTATATTTTAACCAAATAAAGTCCGTTGGGGAAACAATTTGCCTGACTAACATTTTTTATATACATCAATGTAATGATTTGTTGGGTGCAAAAGTGTGGGCAATAAACGTCAACGATACTCGTATACTTAATGTAATAGCATATAAAACAATAATTTAGGCTGGTGCCACAATTGTTTCTGTGTTAAAAAAAGAGGTTTCTCGCACAAATTTGATGAATATCACGATTTTTAATATCCACAACGGACACCCTTCATCAGCTAAATACAACAAGTTTATCTGACCCCGTAATAACTAATCGCAATAATGAAGAGTGTCCTTCTTATTAAATCAGGTTTGGTTGACTACAACGGGACAGTTAGTAGTTAGACAACACGCACTGATGAGATCCTTCTCGTGAAGAAAAAACAAGTTCCACTGTATCATTATTCTGTTTATGACTTTTTGATTTTGGAGTTAACAAAACCATTCTCAATTTATAATTGCCATAGGCTTTATTGTCGAATGCCTTCTTACCATTGAAGCTTTTGAAATCTGTATGTTCCTCTTTATCATTATCACTAATAAAGCTATGAACCTCAGGATCTTCTTCCGGAAGTAAATTGACAGAAAAATTAAGTTTACCAATTGAGATATGGGCGTGTTTTTGACCTCCTGAAGTATATTGAACTTCTGCGATGACAGGGTTATCTGTTAATGGTTTTAATGCTTTTTCACACGCTTGCAGATGGTTTTTACTACTGTCTTTTGATCCGGTAATTTTAACACTACTCACATGCTTAATTTTCGTTTTGAAACTATGATGTACATTAAAGAAGGGGCGTTTTTGATATTTATCACCGTCATGATCTTCGTGATGGGTAGTCTCGTCATCGTAATTAAAAGCAGTTGCATTAAAAGCATACCCGGAGAAAAAAACACTTAATAAAATTAACAGAAAATAATTCATATAAACCTCTATTATAAAGCTTTTTTTTGATTATTGTTTTAATAGTTTTTAATTTGTTGCTTTAACAGTATTGTTTTATGGTTTAAATATAAAAATCTTTTTATACCTCTGATTTGATAGTTTTTTTAATTATGATATATACCCACATAGCTTAATATTTCTTGTTTTGCAGGCTTTAGAAAATATAGCCTGTTTATTGACAGTATGTTATTTTTTTTGTTATAACTTGCAGTCACAGGTAATACTTATGTTGATTGTTTCTGAAAAACCCCAATTAATACATGATGTTAACTGCACTGCGGTTGTTGTGCTAATAAAGACAGCCAGACATTATCCCATCCTTTTGTATGAGTTGTATCAGGTATAACTGCATACCTGATACACTTTTTATTTTCAAATTGCTCTACATAATATTGCGCAATAGCCTGAGGAACAACAGCATCATGCCTGCCAATATAATGAATTTGTGGTAACAGCTCCAGTTTGCTGAGATAGTTTGACGGTAACAATGTAGATGCCGGCAGAGAAAGTTTATGCAGATGAAAGGCTAGGTCAGGTGATAAATTTCCCGCAATGGTTCGCACAGAGATAATATCACTGCGTTTTGCCGCTATCAGCAATGCAATAGTTGCACCGCCGGAATAACCTATAAGCTCCAGTTTTTTCCAAGGCTTATAGCGCTTTATGGTTGTGATTGCGCTATCAATAGAATCAATTACTTCCTGG
>JAPORK010000433.1 GCA_026710285.1 Endozoicomonadaceae bacterium
CGGATCCTTCTTCTTATTATTATCTTCTTGTTCATTATTATCTTTATTATCTTTTTTTTTGGGGGGGAGGGGGGATAAATATGAATAATTTATTGTTTGCATCAGACTGAAGAAGCTTACAATAATCTCGTTTTATTCCGTGCCAACAATTGCTTGACAACTCAAATTCTGCAGCAAGTTCAACACCTTTAAAGAAACCATCTTCCCATATTCTTGCAATGAAATCGTAAAGCCATTCTCTTTCAGATTTATTTTCAGAGTTAGATCTCTTAATTTCCACTGAAGAATTAATTGAGAATCCTTTCTCAGAAAATTTCTCCCCCAACTCACTCTTTATAAATTTATTTGCCTCTGTTGCTGTCCACTTTGAGTTACTGAACCTGGCTTGCATTTTTTCAAGTGACTTTTTTATTTCATTTGCTGTATCCATGATTCTCTCCAGTTTTGGTTCATTATACCTTTATTGGACTGACAGACTTTAAAGGACCGTCTTACTTCAGTATAAAACAGATAGCCAGCGCAAAGTAGATATAAAAAGTCTACAGATAATAAAAAGTTATTTGTTGTCAGGTTTGTCGCAACTTAGCAAAAGAATTGTAGATTTATTCTGGTATACTGTTGCCTGTTTCATCATAACACATATAATACCCTGATATAAAAATTGCAGTCGTATACAAAAATGAATTCTGATAAGTATAAGTCCTGACTGTATATATGAACAAACGATAAAGCTGCTTTTTGTTCTGTGGTTCGCCATAGTTAGAGCATGTTTTTAAAAGAATGAATGGCAAAACATTTTATTTAACAAACAGGTAACGTAATGATCACTCTGCAAACGAAATACCGACTAACAGCATTAAGCTTTTTTTGCTACTTATTAACAGGAGGGCTGATTGTTTTAACCGGTATGGTTATTAAACCGCTTGCTGCTTACTTTAATGTGGATATATCGGTTGCAGGGGGTGTGTTTAAATGGATGAATCTGGGTATGCTGGTAGCTATTGTTTGTAATAGTTTTCTTATGGATATCATTCCTTTGAAGCGGCAAATATTTATCGGGACAGCTCTGATTGTTATCATCTTTATCGGGCTGATGTTTGTAAAAAACATGTTTGCTTTCAGTATCTTAATGTTCTTTTTCGGTCTGGTTGCAGGGATAGAAATGTCCATTGGTACTTATCTGGTCGCCTGTATGTACGAAGGTAAAACTCGTGGAATGATGCTGTTATTGACGGATTCTTTTTTCAGTCTGGCCGGTATTGCCTTTCCGTTAATCGCAGGTTTTATGTTAGATGGTGGTATGTCATGGAGCATGTTATACGTTATGGTGCTGATTTCAGGAATTGCAGTGTTTTTGCTTTCTCTGGGGGTGCCTTTTCCTTCTCCGGCTGAAGTACAGCAAATAGAAAAAGGTCAGCCGATTATTCAAAAATTTACCAGAGAGGTTAAACAGTGGGGGTCTGCTGTATATCTACTTTTTTTTGGTTGCATGCTATATATTTTAGGGCAGCTGTGTTTTGTTTTCTGGATTCCTACTTATGTGGAAAAAAACTTTGCTGTAAGTGCTGAAGTAGCTGCCAGACCACTAAGCTTTTTCTGGATAGGTATGTGGATTGGTCTTTATCTCTCATCTGCAATTGTCAAACGTTTTCCTATGCATATATTTGTGGCGATCATTGCAATCTGTACAACAGTTACTTTTTTTATGTTACGCAGTACGCCAGAGCTTAGTTTATTAAAGTATGAATGTTTGTTGATGGGGTTTTTTTCTTCAGGTATTTACTACACATTGATTACACTTACATCATTACAGGTACCGGTTCCTTCGCCTTTACTGGTAAATCTTGCATTAACATCCGGAACACTGGGTACATTTTTAACGCCAGTTGTTACCGCTAAGGCAGTGGACGCTGGTGGACCGGCAATGGCATTGACCGTAGGTAATTTATGTTATTTACTGGTTTTTATAGTGGCTGTTCTGGTTATTTTTACAACCAGACATCAGCAGCATGAACGGGTCACAAATAACCAATAAATGGTAAGCATCTGTACCTGTTTAACTTGAAAATACTGAATTTGTTTCTCATAAGTCACTATTGCTGACCAGTTATGTAAAAATAAAGTTCGGTGTTTTAAGGTTGAATGGGGTTGTATATGTCAACAGATCCTAAAACAATGATATAAAAATATCTTTTTTATCTTTAACCAAAAACAGAGTGATATGCATCGTGCAAACAGAACAAAAACAAATCATCGCAAAAGCTGCGCTTGATTATATACGTCCTCATTTAAACAAAAACATGGTCATCGGTGTTGGTACAGGTTCAACGGCAAACTGCTTTATTGATCAGCTTGCCTCGGCAAAGCATCTGTTTGATGGCGCTGTTGCCAGCTCTGAAGCAACAGCAGAACGTCTGCAGAAATACGGAATTCCCGTTTATGATCTGAACAGTGTAAATCATCTGCCTTTTTATATTGATGGTGCTGATGAGGCCACAGAGCACTGCCACTTAATTAAAGGAGGTGGGGCAGCGTTAACAAGAGAAAAAATTGTAGCTGCTGTTGCAGATAAGTTCATCTGCATTGCTGATGGCTCTAAACTGGTTAAAAGGCTGGGTACTTTTCCATTACCGGTAGAGGTTATCCCGATGGCACGCAGTTATGTTGCCCGTGAACTGGTTAAGATCGGTGCAAGTCCGGAGTACAGACAGGGCGTAATCACAGACAATGGCAATATTATTCTTGATTTATGGCATCTGGACATTACTGATCCTGTTAATCTGGAAGAGAAAATTAACCAAATCACCGGCGTAGTTACGAACGGACTGTTTGCCTGCCGTCCTGCTGATTTACTGATGCTATCAGATGATAATCAGGTAAAAAGTTATCACGCAGGTCAGGTCTGCTGATGAAGAGAAAAATCAACGATAAATGGCAGATTTTTTTATCTTCTGAAAAAACCTTAACTATATTTAAAATTTAAAGAACGTTCTGCGTTTACAGTTATGTGTTTTTTGGTTCGACAAAAATGAATTTTTTCAGGTTGTAATTGTTGCAACCTGAAGTAAGCTAACAGACCTGTCAAAAGAATTTTGAATGTTCATTGTATATTCTTTATTATGTAAATCCTGTTCTGAAAAAAAAGAGCATTTATTTTTAAAGTTGGCTGGCAGGTTTTTTTTGATTGGAATTCGAAGTTTAAATCAAACGTAGCTTTGCAATGTAAAAAGTTTTTGGGTATAGCTAATTAACGCCAGACAAACAAAAACAAACCGTTTGTGGTTCATTATTTTTTAATATCATCTTGTTTTTTTGGGAAAGATCCATTGATTATATTTACAATTACAAATAAGATTTCGGGAAAAATTTATGTGGGACATACACGTAATAAGCTACATAAGCAATGGGAAAAAATCGTTGATGCTGCTAATAATCAGCTTGATTTTCCTTTATATCATGAAATACGGGTACATGGTTCAAAACATTTTAGTGTAGATGAATATGAATATGCAGATACACTTGAAGAAGCAAAAAAGATTGAAAAAGAGGTTATTGAACTTTTTAATGCAAACAGTCTGAGAGGGTATAAGACCAGTAATGTTGTTATAAAAAAGGGGTTGCCTAAAAAGAAAAACAGCAAGCGTGAAGCAGATATTAAAAAACTCTTTGTTGTAAATTCATTAAGTGAAAATGATATAGAAACTGCGTTAATTTTTGAGCAGGATCTCAAATACATTAGCAGGCAAAAAATGCTGGCTGATGGTGATGACACCAGCGACGACGCCAGTGAACAGGCGGTGCAGGAATCCACAGCAGATCAGCAGCATCTTTTAACATTAACTCAAAAGGTTGTTGTTCCTGGCTTAAAACCAGAAAAGCTCAAAAATGAACCAACAGACAATTTTTTTGTCAATAAAGATAAGCTCTTAACAAATTTATCAGATACCGATTTGCCTGGCAAAAAAAGTACATTTGAATTTTCTGAACAGTCTTTTTCTTTTGATGTTGGTTTAACTCGGCAGCCTGATAAAAAAAAGGAAAAGGTAATTGCTGATACCGGTTACCATCCGCCGCATAAAGAGCAGGAAAAACCAAATAACAACACAGAGAGTGTAACAGATATTGCGGCTAAAACCGAAGAGATGGTTATAAGTGACGCAATTATACGCCATCGTGCTACGTTATGTGAGCCTGATGCAGCAGCAAAAAGAAACCAGCGCAAAGTAAATATCAAGATAATGCTTGAGCGTATACTGGAGAAAGAGAATCTTATAAAACGAAAGCTTGAGCCATCACCTTAGGGTCAGCTCATGTTTTCTTATTTGACTCAGTGAACCATAAAGACATCAGATACAAGCAAGACTTGTGAAGGTGTAATTATTCTACATCAAACAAGTCTAGCGAAGTAGATTTTTTCTTTATGCCTCGCCCGAAGGGCTTTCACAAAAAAGCGCCCCTGTCGGCGTTGCAGCCGCTTGAAATACGATAAGTATTGCTGCACAGATGAGTCCTGATCTGACCATCTTTTGTGAAAGCTGAGCAATATGACAAAACATGAGCTAACCCTGGCAAAAGGCTTTTGGGTTTATTGTTCTTCGACAAGCTCAGTCAACTGAGTTTCTCTTGATCTCCCGTCATCTGTTTTTTCATTGTTCCTGCAAAAGCAGCAATCCGTGCGCCTTGCAAGCGCGTAAAATCTTGCGATCTGAGAGGCAAGGTTACAAGAGTGTGGTCTGGAAATGCATCCGGAAAAGACAAAGATTGTTTATTGCAAAGA
>JAPORK010000310.1 GCA_026710285.1 Endozoicomonadaceae bacterium
GCAACAAAATGGAAATGGTGTTAATTTTAAATATATGCCCGGAAGCCATCTTTTAAAAAAATAACCAACGATAATGGTCATTCAATAGAACTGACAAGTAAAAATAACTATCTGGCAGTTACCAGTTCTGATGTACATGTAAACCTGGTTAACATTCGTATTGATTTAGAAAATAAGGAAGTGCGTAACATCTGGTTTCCCGGCAGTAATCCGCAGACTACTAATTACTCCTGGCTGGTTCATTTAAGTTACGATACCCATAATATACTATACCCATAATAAAGGTCATAATCTGCTGACAGGTATTGATTACTTAGTATGTTTTTGGAGCAAAAGACCTCATCCGGTAATATAGCAAAATGCTGGCAATTTCAAAAATAGTCTGAACAATTAACAGAGTGAGCATTTAAAAAAATATCTGTCGTTTTTTTTGTTCAGGTATATTGATGCTTCATTTTTTTTAAAAAATAAAAAGTTTTAGGCATTTATAAATAATCTGAAAGTTGTAGAACAATTGTTGTCTGAATCTTCCTGAAATATTACCAGTATAAATATTTTGAGATCCATTCAGGATACATACCTATTCAACTTCAAAACATTGGATTTCACTTTTGTATCACCCTTTAATAACAATGACTTTTGGTAAAGTAAATCCAATGCTTTCAAGTCAGACTGGTATAAACAATAAAGAATGTATCTTCAATATAATGAAAAGGATTTGCAGATATGAGGTTTTTCTGATCTTATATTCTTAAAGCAACACTGGTCAATCCAATCAACAGGCTTGACAATTTAATAAATTTAAAATAATATGTCTGATACCTATCTCTAAGTATAAGCTACTTTAGAAGACAAAAGTTGTACGGGAGGTCAGTTCACATTTGCCATTAAAAGAACAATTAATAGCGAAAATATAAACAAAACAATATTATATTTTTGGAAGGTGTTCAACACTATTTTCAAAAGGATGTATGGACTCATGATAAATTAAAAATCAAATAATAACTACTTAATATAAAATTTACATAAAGAGGTTTTTATCATGCATTCTTATATTGTAAACATAATAAATAAATCAGTACTATTATTCATATGTATATTTTTTAGCGTTTTTGTATCGTTAATTACAAATGCAAAAGATCAATTCCCCCCAATAAAAAATAGTACCACTTGGACAATAAAATTTAAAATGCATTGGTGTGGTAGTGGTTGGTTTAATATTGCCAGCTGTAAGCACTCACAGCCGACTAATAACAAAATTCACCGTCACAAAGAAAATGTTGAGCCCGAGCAAACGTATGCGCTCAAAAGAAATTGTATTCAATATTGTCGTTATAATCCAACCATTACACCCTTTGATGTGGACGGGTATGCGTTACCAGAACTTATCTTAACAGTACAACCTGATGGTCAATCTTTAAAGTGTCAAAGTGATGCATGTGACTGGGTTGTTGATACCCGCCATACCATACCAGAATTTAAATACGGAGAAAGGTGTACACATAATCCGTATAATGGTAATTATACTTGTGAAAACACGTATTACTGGGACGTTGGAGAATAGAAGCGCTCAGGTATTGACAGTTTTCGAAAAAGTACAGGAAAGCTGTTTGGCTAATTGTAGCTACAGTTTATAAGTTTTTCTGATTTTATGCTTATAACTGTCAACCCTGATCTGAATGAATATTTTGACTGTGCAGATCTCCCTGCATCAAGTATTTTATGAAATATTTTACCGGCTTGTGCTTGTGGAATGGTGCTTATGGTTTTAGCCTTGGTATAGTAAGTGTAAAAACTTAACTGTAGCTATGTGACATGAAGTAGAGCTACATATGTTAGTTTCTTCTGAACCTAAGTGTTTGTATATTTTTTTAAGGCTGCCAGCGATATTGAAGAACATATTCTATTTCGCTGAAATTTTTTATTTACTATTCTGTCTGGAGATATGGTAACTGAGTTGCAATCAAACTCCAGCTGAAAAGAAATTGAAAAAAATTCAGGTTCGAAATAAGGGCTCCATTCAATCATTTGTTTAATATTTTCTTTTTTGGTATTATTGCTAAACAATGATAAAGTCACTGTAACATCTTCATTTTCATTGCTATAGTAAATAACAAATGCAAGATCAGAATATCTGAGAGATTTCACAGCAGATTGTATTTCTCTTTCCTGTGAACATACGAAAGTTTTTATTTCTTCATATGCAGGTCTGTCACCTAAATGTATAGAGCAGATTAAAAAACGAGCACTGTGATAAAATCTGATTATGATTCAATATCACAGACAAATTTTCAATAAAATACTTTTTACCTCTTTCTTGCAGGCTTGCTTTTTGTATGCAAAACGCAGACTGATCACTTGCCAGACTGGTAATTTTTCTTTTCTTCGTTTCCGGGGTGTTTGAAAAATCAGATTTTTCTTGTATAAAAAGGTCTTTTTGCTAAGGCTCTACCTTTTTAATTGTTGTTGTCTTCTCTGGTCTGAAAAGAAGCAACACTTGCTGATATTGAGTCCATAATACTTCATCCATTGTTAGTGGTTAATATTATCATTAGTCTAAAAATAGATACTTTTTCTCTACAGAAATACTAACAATGATGTAAGAACAACTAACAATATGATCTCTTTTTTGCAACAATACTTCGGATAGTTTTTTAAAATCTGCCATGTGTTAAACTGTAAGCTATTGATTTTCAAGGGTATTTTTTACAACAAGATGAAAAATAAATCCTTTTAAAATCAATAGCTTACAAAAAATGTCCGCAGTGCTGTTATATTCCCTACAAAAAAACAGATTATTTTAATAAACATCAATACCCACAAGGGAACCGAATTAAAAACTATGACACAAATCGTATAATATTTTTTTGTTTTGAAAAGATATGAAAAATACTCAACAAGGGTTTTTACCGACAAATTTGGAGAATGATAATGAAAATAAAATATCTAACGACGCTTTGTGCTGTTTCGTTAACTATATTATCTGGCTTTACTTTAATATCTAATGCAAAAGTAGATACTCATAAGCTTATTGAGCAAGCAGATAGTAACCATCTGATTGCAGAAAAATTACAACCTTCACTATTAGGCAAATGGAAAAATCAACGTGGTTCAGTGCTACAAATTCTTTCGGCTACCAATAATGTTTTAACAGGTACATTTACGACTGCTGTTGCTAAAACGAAACAGTGTATTGGTAAACCACTTCCTGCAACAGGATATGTGAATGGTGATGCTATTTCATTAATAATCAACTTTGCTCCATGTAATTCTCCTTATACTGTAGCTATGACAGGTTATCTGTCTCATGACAATAAGCTTCATACTATGTATATGGCACAAAACCAAAATCGAAATCAGTGGAATGCCTGTATTATTAATGCAGATGTTTACCATAAATTTAAATAAATAGCAGCAATTTTAAAGCAATAATAAAAAAACAGTTCAACAAATATCAGACTGACATACTAAGAAAAAATTAAAACCCGTTAGCAGTGGTTTACAAATTTACCTCACCTGTGAACAGAGGCAAGATCTGATTGCACATTTAAAGGGTACTGCTTATACAAAAGTGGTGGACATTTTCCAGTATGTCAAAGTAACAATGGAAAGGTGTAAACTACTCAATTTCAGCTACCGCATTCACTTCTTTGATCCTGGCAGCTTTGGTCTCTGCGTCCAGCAGTGATGCGGTAAAAGAATTGTGAGTCAGTTGTACCAGTGTTGCTTTGTCCAATGATAATGCTTTGGCTACTGCAAAGTAATTTTCATTGATATAACCACCGAAATAGGCCGGGTCATCGGAGTTAACAGTTGCCAGCAGATCGAGATCCAGCATATGTTGTAACGGATGGGCACTCATATCATTTACTACCCCCAGTTTTATATTACTAAGTGGGCAAACGGTAAGCGGGATGCGTCGTTTTACCAGCTCTGTAACCAGAGAAGTATCGTCCAGTGCGTTATTGCCATGATCTATACGCATCACCTGAAGCTCGTCTAATGCCTCACGAACATATGCGGCAGGACCTTCCTCACCAGCATGAGCCACAGCGCTAAAGCCTGCAATCCGTGCACGCCGGAAGACTTCTCTGAATTTACCCGGTGGATTACCGCATTCGGAAGAATCCAGTCCTACTCCACAAATACGATCCCGGTAAGGCATAGCCATATCAAGCGTTTTCAGAGCATCTGTTTCATCGAGATGACGCAGAAAACACATTATCAAGCGGGTGCTGATACCCAGTTTATTCTTAGCATCAACCAATGCCTGACTGATACCATCAATAACAGTGGCAAAGGGAATACCACGTGCCGTATGAGTCTGTGGATCAAAGAAGATTTCAGCATGACGTACGTTCTGAATAAATGCTTGTTGCAAATAAGCCCAGGTAAGATCATAGAAGTCTTGCGTTTGCAGTAACACACCGGCACCGGCATAATAAATGTCCAGAAAATCTTGTAAGTTGGAAAAATGATATGCGTCTCGTATTTCTTTAACAGAGGCATAAGGCAGTCGAATACCATTACGTTCAGCCAGAGCAAACATTAACTCCGGCTCCAGTGTACCCTCGATATGCACGTGCAATTCTGCCTTAGGCAGCGCAGTGATGAAATCCATTATATTATTCATGTTGGTTATAGTACTCCGTTCTGTTGTAATGATAGAGGCTGCACCATGAGCCGCAATCATATCCTTTTATATAACTGATGTTACGCAAAAGTGGTTTTTTATCAAGTTTATCTATTGTATAATAAG
>JAPORK010000444.1 GCA_026710285.1 Endozoicomonadaceae bacterium
CACAGTTGTCACAGGCGCTGCTATTTGGAAAAAAAGCAGCAGTTTCTCCTGAGGACTGGGCACTGTTTAATGCAACCGGTACAACGCACTTGCTTATTATTTCTGGTTTACATGTTGGTTTGATATTTATGTTTGGATATTCTCTGATTAGCGGGTTGAGATATCTACGATTATTGCCATTAAAATATGTTGCCTTGCCGCGTGTAGGGGTTATCTTTGGTTTCCTGATGGGGTGTCTGTATGCTGCTCTGGCCGGATTTTCTGTACCTGTACAAAGAGCATTAACAATGCTTTTTTTTGGTTGTCTGAATAAATTATTTGATTTTAACGCCAATGCTTCAACAGTATGGCTAACAGCTATGACCGGTATTTTGCTCTTTGATCCCATGGCAGTAACCAGTAATGGTTTCTGGTATTCATTCATTGCTGTTGCTTCACTTTTGTTGGTATTTGCTAATAAAGCAGGGCGATGGTCCCGTTGGCAGCGGTTGTGGTTACCGCAGTGGAGCGTTTTTATTGCCCTGTTTCCTCTGTTACTCTGGTATCAACAACCTTCTGCCTGGTGCTCCCCTATTATCAATATGTTATCAGTTCCTTTTGTGGGGCTGGTGGTTGTACCACTTTTAATGGCGGGAATGCTAATCTGTTTTCTGCCGGGTGAAATAAACTGGATACTTTCTCTGGGAAACTGCTTGTTACAATACTGGAAAAGTCTTATACAGTGGGTTGCATCATGGTCGGTCATTTCACAGGGAAACAGTATTATCAACGCAACTGTTTTATTACTGTCACTGGCGGGTGCCTGCTTTTTTTTACTGCCCCGCGGATTGGGTTGGCGCTGGTTGGGGGTTCCCTGTTTATTGCTTATATGGTTACCTGATGTAAAAAAAATAGCTAAAAATCAGGCAGAAATTGCGCTGCTTGATGTTCGCAGGAGCCATGTTGCTATTATTCGTACCCGGCATCATGTGGCCATTTTCGATATGGGAGACAGAACAAAACATCCACGTTTTAATACAACGCAAACAACAATACTGCCTTTTTTACATCAGCATAAGATTAATACCATTGATGCATGGATTCTTCCCCGTGGATTATCAACAGAAGTGGCTGCCAGTCAGTTAAAAGAAAATGTAACCATCAATAAAATATATTCATCTGCACGATTTTTAAAAGAGGATCAGTTATCTTGTGAAAATTTACATTCCTGGCAGTGGGATGGTGTTGTTTTTCAACTGTTTCCGGATAAAAACAGCTGCATTTTAACGGTAACTTCTGCACAGCACAGAGTTCTGTTTACCGGTAATGCTTCTGGTACAAAAATAGAATATCTGCTTAAAAAGCATTATGCAGATCTGCACAGTGATGTATGGTGTGTGATGTCTGTAAAGCCTTATTTGCCTGAAATTAAACCAATTTTACAGAATGTTGCACCTAATTATATTGCTTTGTCACAATCAGAACCGCTGAAAGTAATGAAAGAAAAAAAATGGCTGAACTCCGCTCTATTATCTGAATCACCAGCGCAAAAATTAATTGCTACCGCGGATACAGGGACGCAATACTATTTATTACAGGACAAAGGAGATTTGGCTGTATCCTTTTCCCGGGAAAAGGATAAACGCTGGTGGAGGTATTGAAGAGAATGAAGTAGCAGCACTGCTTTATTCCTTTTGTAAATTTAGTTTACTCTCATTAATATTCCGGACCGTCTCAGGTAAAATTATCTCATGTTACTACGTTACTATCATCTCAGAATGTCCTGTATAGAGCTATTTTAATCAGTTAGCAGGTCTGTAATTTGAGTGAATCTGACTTATCAAATCAATCCTTTGCTGATTAATAATAAAAAGTTTTTTATATGGATTAATTCGTGTACAATACCAGCCATGCGGTTTCAGTCGATTATTTTATTGGTATTATTGTCAGTTTACATCTGTAGAAAATAGATTACCCGATATAATAACCAATATAGAGAAGCATTTAAGTGACATCTGATTCTGCAAATAAATTAATTTTTTTGATAATCTTACAGGAAATTATTTGGTAATGAAGAAGAAGTTTTCTTATATCGCATTGATATTTTTTTGTTTGGCAGCAATTTTATCAATTGCAGGATGTAATAAAGACAAGCAGCAGTATCAAAAAAAAACCGATCACGGGCAGCAATACTATAAAACTTCCACTCCTGGTCAATTCTTAAAAAAGTGGATGAATAAAATAAAAGCGGACAGTAAAACAGTCGTTTTTCTGGATCTGGATGATACCGTTTTTAGTCAACCACCTAACAGCATTATTAGATCAGACATTTATTATTTTTTAAGAGGAAATGAAAAAGCTAAATACCCGGAAATGGCTGAAAAAGAGATCCACCAACGTATCAGACCATTACTTATGAATGTAACCAATGATTTATCTTATCAGTTAACAGATAAACTACTGCCAGAGGTTATCAATGAATTAACAAGAAGAGGGGTCACTGTTGTCGGTTTGACTGCCAGAGAAAAAAGGTTTATACCGGTAACACTTAAGTGGTTAAAACAGTTAAACATTCAGTTTAGTCCTGTGGCTGAAGAAGCAATCACAGATAAAACTTTTCATTCTCCGGTTATTGTAAAGCAGGGCGTATTATTTGCCGGTGGTAACAAAAAAGGAGATATTATAACTGCATTACTACGTTCAAAAAAGATACCTCAACCTGAGCAGATTCTTTTTATGGATGACCGGGCTGACCATGTGAACAGTGTAGATCGCGCATTAACAGCCTGGGACAGTAAGATTAAAGTTAGTCTGGTACAGTGCACTTATCCTGAGGTTGCTTTCAAGCCGCATAACGGTGAATTAATAACAAAAGAGTTGCTGCGTCATCTGGCTGATGGTTACCAGAATCAGAATAAAACCGTTGCAAAGTTACTGCAAACTGATCCATATACACGGGAATTGATTGCCAGTCAATATAATATCAGTCAGAATGATAAATTGCTTCCGGACCTGTTTCTTGAAATGCATAGCGGCAGGCAATCTGACAAGATAGGTAATTATAAACTGGCAAGCGCTTTGTAATTTACGGTAACGCACATTATTAATAGAAATCAGTGACCCTCTGCTATTGGTTTTATCTTATATCCGGGTCACTGCAAGATTATGTTAAAGCTGGTTAACGTGAAAATGTATATTTTTCTCTGCGTAACTGCTTATTATTAAACCCGCTATTTTTTAGCCAGGCAAGACTATCGTCAATCATGGCTGGATTACCGCACAGATAAACCAGATCTTTCCCAGGGATAAGGTTGAGTGATTCAAAGTGGTGCTGCACATAACCACAATATTCGCCATCGGCTTCGTTTACTTTTTCTTCTCTGCTAAAACAAATGTTGTACTGCGCATTGGTATATTTTGCAGCAAGCTGCCGGAAGTCTTCATCATAGAAAAGATCTTTACGACGACGTACTCCCATAATAACCCTGACATGAACACCTTGTGAGAGCGCAGCTTCAAGTTCAGGAAGCATTGACCGGTAAGGGGCAATTCCTGTTCCTGTTCCTACTAAGACCAAACTTTCCGGTAGCTCTTCAGGCATGACCAATACGCCTGCCGGACCTGCCATTACAAACTGAGTGCCCGGTGTTGCATGGCTAAAACACTGGCTGGCTTTACCATCCGGAATTAACCCTATGGCAATTTCAAGTAGACCATTTTTTTTAAAACTATCTGGTGAACAAGCCAGACTATAACTTCGTTTATACTGTTCTCCCTCATATTCAAATCGCAAAGAAATGAACTGACCCGCAGTGAAAGAAAAGTCGGTATGTTCTGGACGAAAATCAAGCTGAAGTGTATTTTCGGCTACAGAAACAGCGCGTATGAATTCGAGGTTGTAAGTAGGTAAAGCCATCAGTGTATATTTTCACCTTTTGATAAAATAAAAAATAATACAATAAGTTGTACAAAAATCAAACTGAGAGATCAAGTGATTTATTGTTCAGGTATGACTTTGATATCGCTTTCAACCGGGCTTACGGGCAGATTTATTCAATAAAATCATTGCTTTCCATTTTTCAAAAATTAACAGCACCAGATCAGGGAAAAGATCTGTATTGAATTTCATTAGTGTGTTAATAACAACTATACATGTGTAAACGACCGTTACAATTTAAAATATCTGCGTGTGCCTTCATTGCGATGTCTATAGATTTACAATAAATATAGTTAACTGTTGATTGATGAGAGTTCGTATCACAATTCATCCATATTCTGTCATTATTAAAAAGATCTTGGTGTAAATTATGACATGATTTGGCAGCTGAACAGCTTTTAAAGTAATGTATATATTCTTTTTTACACATATGAGCACTACTGTAACAGACTGTTAACATTGAAACAATAAATCCAAATATTGTTTTTTTCATAAAATAATTCCCCTATTTATTATTAGATTTGTTCAAAAATTTTCATCATCCAATATTAAAATAAATCAATTATTCTCAACCATTGTATCTTTAATATATAAATTAAGTTATACGCCATTAAGAAAAAAGACTTATTCTCAAAATCCTTTTTATTTAAACCTTGTGTATTTAGCCTACTTAGAATGTCAATTGAAGTATTGTTAGCTCGTTATTAGTTACCGTGAGCCAAATCTTTCTTTTCCAGGGAAATATATTTTAATTTTATCTGCAAAAATCAGAACCCTGTATACATGAGGAAAATATTTAAGGTTATCATTTTAAAGCTTGTTCCTAATCTTTTTAAAG
>JAPORK010000188.1 GCA_026710285.1 Endozoicomonadaceae bacterium
CCTGATAACCGGTAATGTGCTCAGCTTGTCCCGGGCTGCTAACTTTTTCATTAACCAAATGGTTGCCACGATAGATGAGATAACTAGTTCCCTGTATGCTTTTTTCTATAGTTTCTCTTCCCAGTCCATCATAAGTATAATTACTTTGTTGTCCATCAAACTGATACACATTAATGATTTGATTAAATGCATTGTAAACAATATGGTTGCCTTCACCATCGGTTGTCATATTACCCACAACATCATAGTGAAACTGTTGGGTTATCTGTGGATGGTGATTCCAGCTGGTACTAATTTGCTGTAAACGCAGAGGAACTGTATTATCGGTATAATGGTAAGTTGTCAGTTTACTCAGTGTCTGTGGTTGTAATTCATTTTGTAAAGTTTCCTCTACGTTGGCAAGCCGGTTTAATCGAGTGAAGCGGTAATTTTGCCGGACAATTATTGGTGCACTATTTAATCCTGAAGCTTTAAAAGCAGTATCTCTGGGGCATAAAATATTTTTATTTGTGCCATTGCATGACATTGCTACCAGATTATTAAGTACATCATACTGATAGTGATAAACAGCCTGGTTTTCCTTTGTCTTATATAGTTGTATTGTGATATTATCAAGCGGATCATATTGAAATGACCAGTAAGATAAAGGCTGATCCTTTAATGTATCGGTAATAATATCAGAATGCCCCATACTATCATAGTGAATCTTTCTATACATACCACTGCCATACTTTATTACAACAATACGGGAAAAATCATCATAAACCGGTACAAACAGTGGTTCTGATTTTCTATGATAAGGTTTATAGTATACCTGTGCCACTCTTCCTAGTGCATCATACATTTTTTGCGTCTTATTTGCAGCAACATCTGTCACACTCACAATACGGCGATTCGCATCATACTGCCATCTGAACTGATAATCAGGATAACCGTTTTTACTCACATGACATTGCTTTCGTGGTAACCCATCATCATCATAAGTAAAAGTAGTCTTTCCGGTGATATCACTTTGACTAGTTATCTGTTGTGTTACAGGATCATAACTTATTTGTAACTGAAACTTTCCATCCAGTAAATTAGCAATAGGTCTTCCTGATTTGTCGTATTTTACTGAAGTTGTGTGCCCTGCCGGTGTTGTTGAAGAAAGAGGCTTTCCATCTTCAGTATAAGTAAATGTAGTGCGTTTTCCATCTTCTCCGGCTTGCCATAATAATTCTCCGGCTGCGTTATATTCAGCCGATGACAACAGATAATTACCACCAGAGACAGGACGAGCCCAGGACTGCACAATATGTCCGGTTAAATCATATATATAGTGTACACTGTCACCGACAGGATCAGTGATATTTGTCAATTGTCCAAAGTCATTATAATGCTTTTTTACAACATGCTTAAGGTTATCTGTTGCTGTTATCAACCGACCAAAAGAGTCATAACTCATTTTAGCAATACGACCACCTGATAATATTATCTGTTGATCCCGCATAATACATAACGTATGCAGTGAAGGTAGTGGTTTATCATTTGCCGGAAACATCCACTGCCTGACTGGTTGATAGAGTACATTACTCTGTGTTACAGAAATAACAGAGCGTCTTCCACGAGTGCTTTGCTGATAACTCATCACACAACGATCAGCATCATCATATAAAGTAACTGTTGTTTCTCCATCAGGAAGATGAATATGGATTACTCTGCCTGAATCATCATAATCTTCTGTTGTTTTCAGAATATTAATCTTTCCTGATGAATCAATTATGTAAATAAACCGGGTTGCTGTACGTCCATATCTGTCATAAGTCGCTCTTTGTTTTAAAATCCAGTGTTCATGCATTACTTTTCCGTTTGCTGAAATAGCTTCTTCATAATTCATTAACTGTCGTCCTGATCCATCAAAAATAATTTTACTCTGCACTTTGTTAACAGCGGTAATGATAATTTGGTTTAATGTAGGAGAGACAATATACTGATAATACTCACTCAGCATAAACGGTGTTCCTCGTATGAGATCAGTTTTTATCAGACGATCCCAGTGATCATAGTGGTAATGGACGCTATTCCTGCCTGAAGGATCAACACTTTGTAATACATGGTTAGTAAACAGACTGGTTGTTACCAAAGGAGAAAGCCTTTGTTTACCAGCTGCCAGTCTGACAGCACTATAAGTTATTTTTCTGTAACCATCCGCACTTTTTGTATAATAATAATCTGTCTCAACACAACTGAGTTTAGAAGGTCCCTGTTGGTTACCCTTTAAAATAAGCTGTTTTAATAATCCATAAGTTAAAGAATTGGTCACATCCTGATAATAATGATGAGTAGTAATTTTTTCCTGGTTGCCAGCTTTCTGTATCTGATGATCCAGCACCAGAATATAATCATTCCCACTACGATTAAATTGTTTGCGATAATAATTTCGGGTAGTTACTGGTAGAAGTTCAGAGGTTGTCACTTTTTTAGTATGTGCCGGATACAACGTAACTGATTCTGTTAAGTTGCTAAAAAACCAGTTATGAGATTGTGACGGACATGCAGCATCCCCACTGACAGGACAGTAACTAACCTGTGTTAAACGACCAAATGTATCTGTATGGGAAATCATTCTGCCCTGCTGGTCATACTGACTGGTTTCAATCGTTATTGCAGGAGAGCCTGTACTGTTTCCCCACAATTTAGTAATCACTTTTAACGGTTGACTGTAATTAACTGGCAAATCAGTAAAAGATGAGTGAGCACAACCATTAACCTGATCAGTACGACAGAAAAAACTTTGTACTTCAGATAGTTTATTTCCGGTATGATCACTGATCTGTTGCTCATCAATTAAGAGATGATATTTATTGTAAGTACGTATTGTACGGATAATGCCGTTATCTTCTATAGTGCTATAAGTATAACTGACCGGTGCTTCAAAAAGCCTGTCTTTAAATGTGTTTTTTGTTGCTTTCACCCCGGAGTTAAAACCAAGATAATCATGACCGTTACCGTTTGAACTAGCATACTGATAACGGGTTGTCATAGCAGGTTGCCCTGAACCGGGATTAACAACCTCTTTCACTACTACACAAATAGCAAGATTAACTCGTCCATCCAGATTTACTTTCATCTCATCGGTGCAATTATAAACATATGTTTTTTTTAAACCAGTTGGATAGGAAACCTTAGTAATAAAGTTTTTTATATAGCTAAAATGAATAGCGTAGCTGGCACGGATTTGCTGTAACGGGAGGAAAATCTCACGCAATTTCCCCTGTTGTGTATTAATAACCACCGGAACTGACTGTCCTTCACTACCTTTACTAACAACAGTCATACCTTCTTTTTTCCAGTGGAGTATAATTTTGTTCCCCACATCATCAACGACAGAGTGCAAAAGATGGCTGCCAGGATAATAAAAAAAATGTACCTTCCATCCATCCTGTTGCTCAAGCAATGTTTCGTAACCATGCTCATTTAGTATTTCTCTTAATCCATTAGCATAAGTAAGAGTAAGGCAGTTATTTTTTACATCAATGTGGATATCCTTTAATTTATGATATAAAAGAAACCACTGACCATTACTATGTTTTTGCAAATAAAAATTCTGCCCTGAAGAGATAGTTAACTGATGTGTTACCAGATTAAAATGAGTAAGATTCCAGCTCCAGCCTTGCCCTAGCTTATCTATATCAGCATGTGCGTTACTGCTGTAATTTACTTCAAGATCAATATTTGGACCATGCCCTAAATTGCTAAGCAAACTACCTGCCTTAATATGGGCACTTAATATACCTGTACGTGGATCAATCTGCGTTCCCCACATTTTTTTAAAGTTAAAAGCATTGGACCATGATGTATTGCTATCTATATCTGCTTTGATAACATTTTTTGACTGCTTTATTTTTTTATTATCCGAATAAAAATCATAAAAAGTATTTTTTCCTTGTAATTGTGTGTTTTTATATTGATACAAATAGTTTTTATTTTCAGACAGAACAGGAGAAATGATAACAGCTGCAAATAGATATAATTGTTCAGATAAAAGCAATTGTGTAATCAGCAATAATATAGAATGGCAAAGTCTTTTTTTTGTTGAGTAAAATTTTAAACACATTGAAATAACCTGCTTTTTATATTAAGAGAAATAACTTTTTTACTCACTGTTATGGGGTGTTGTGTAAATAACATAAGATAAAAGAAGCATTATAATGATGAATAATGCAGCTCTGATTCAATAATAATATTTATAAAGACGGAATTATATATTATCTGATCACACATCTTCTAATATTCTACAGGCTAAAATTTTTCTTTCAGACGGAGAATCAATGTGTGAAAAAAGTGAGCGTTTAATTATATTAACTGAACCACATGTTTTTACTATATTATCGCCGATAGGTTCATATGTTATCCAAAAGTCAGGTGGCCTTATCACAAACTGAGCATGACCTGCTATAAAAATAATGCCTGCTTCCCAAGGTTTTAGCACATCCTCCAGTGAAATATTTGGATTATCTGCATAATCGTAATATTTACCGGGCATTTTATCCAGAATTGCACTAAAAGCATTTAAATATTTATCAGGTATGGCTACAGACTTTACCATAGCTTCCATATACAATGAATCCAGTTTCATTGCAGCGAATGATTCCATAAAAGCATATTTAACATCCAAAAAATCCTGAATCATTTTTACAGGCATATTGATGTGGACCAAGAAAACTGAAATAAGAATACATGCTGTGTCACAAGCTATCAGGTCATTATTTT
>JAPORK010000157.1 GCA_026710285.1 Endozoicomonadaceae bacterium
CTGATCTGTTTTTTGCAGATGATGGCGTATTACAGCTAATTAAAACACAACAGGCGGCGCTGATTGCGCAGAAAAACATTGCTTCTGTGCTAAAATCACTACCGCTTTTTGAGATAAATAATATTTATGTATGTAATAAATCACTGGCGGAAAGAAATATAACCGTTGACAACTTAATTCTTACGCCTTATTGCTTTGCACAGCAGGAGCTACCCGGTCTGCTAAAGCACTATGCGGTGATACTCACATTTTGAGTACATACTGATATAACAACCAATGAATATTTTGATATAAATTCAGCAAAGTATCAGCATCCTGAACATTACCCAGAGGCTGAGGTTAATATTTTGCATCTACAACCTAATGACTAAATGGTGATTTTTAATCTACTGTATTTAAATCAACTATGGAAAAACTACATACACTCAATAAAACAAATTTATCCGCTTGTTTCAAATTATGTCTTGCTGCAATTGGACCTGAAGACCGGCTGCTATTGATTGAAGATGGCGTATTTTGTGGAATTAAAGGCTCTGCTGCCTGTGAAGAGATTACTGCAACATTAGGTACACAGCAGGTTTTTTGCCTACAGGAAGATGCCATGGCACGAGGTGTTGCCGACAAGCAAGCTGATTTTATCTGCCTGATTGATTATGATCAGTTTGTATCGCTTACCGAAGAGAGCAAAACTGTAGTGAGCTGGCATTCATGAGCAGGATCATTGTAAATAATCAGCAAATTCTTTTAGATCAGGATGGTTTTCTGCAAAACAAGGCAGAGTGGACCACAGAAATTGCCACAGCACTGGCAGAAAAAGAGGGGATCATTTTAACTGATCAGCACTGGGAAATTATTTATGCCGTTAAAAATTTTTATAATGAATACGATATGTCACCCAATCAACGTCCTTTTGTGAAATATATTGCTAAAACATTAGGGCAGGACAAGGGAACCAGCCGTTATTTGTTGCGACTATTTCCCGGAAGTCCTGCAAAGCTGGCTTCTCTTATTGCTGGTTTGCCAAAACCTGACCACTGTTTTTAGCATAATTGTCCGAAGTATTGATTTTAGACTTGTCTTTTTTACTACTTAAGGTATGTTTTCACTTTTACCTGAATATTTTTACAATGTACCTGTTATCACATACAAGAGATTATAACGATGCCAGAAGTTAACCATTCAATTTTGCAAGACCTGTCCGACCGGTCACTGGTCAGCCAGACAACGGCACAGGAAGAGCTGGAAAATCATCTGAACAGCGCTCCCCGTACCGTTTATTGTGGCTTTGATCCTACAGCAAACAGCTTACATATTGGTAGCCTGATTCCTTTGCTCACATTAAAACGTTTTCAGATGCACGGGCACAAGCCTATTGCGCTCATCGGTGGAGCAACGGGTCTGATTGGAGATCCAAGCTTTAAAGCAACAGAACGGAAACTCAACACACCCGATATTATTGAGCAGTGGTCAGACAGCTTAAAATCACAGGTAAGTCATTTTTTAGATTTTGACGATAAAAAAAATGGTGCGCAGGTTGTTAATAATTTTGAATGGATGCAGGATCAGCACGTGCTGACTTTTCTTCGGGATACCGGTAAATATTTTTCTGTAAACCAAATGATAGCAAAAGAATCAGTAAAACAACGTCTACAGCGTGATGATACAGGTATTTCATTTACTGAATTCAGCTATATGATTCTTCAGGGGTATGATTTTAGTGAGCTGTATCGCAGGTATAACTGCACGGTTCAAATTGGAGGCAGTGATCAGTGGGGTAATATTACCTGCGGTACCGAATTAACCCGTCGCAAAAATAAAGGTCAGGTGTATGGTATCACACAACCTTTAGTTACAAAAGCCGATGGCAGTAAATTTGGTAAAACCGAAAGTGGTACGATTTGGCTTGACGCTGCAAAAACATCACCATACGCTTTTTATCAGTTCTGGATTAATACTGCTGATGCTGACGTTTACCGTTTTTTACGCTATTTTACTTTTCTTCCTGTGCATACTATTGCAGAGATTGAAAATGACAGCAAAAACAGTGTTCATGGTCCAAGGCAGGCACAACAACTTCTGGCAGAAGAGGTAACCGGATTAATTCATGGCAAGACAGGTGTTCAGTCAGCACAACATATCACTCAGGCACTGTTTTCCGGCGCTATCCGGGATCTTTCCAATACTGACTTAATGCAGCTACGTCTGGATGGCTTGCCGGCATCGGTTATTCATCGCAATGAATTAACCCAGACTTCAATGACACAGTTGTTGACTGAAAGTGGGCTGGCCACATCAGGAAAACAAGTCAAAGATGCATTAAACAATAAGGCATTACTCGTTAATGGTGAACCTAAATCAATGGAAGATAACATGCAGTTGCCACAGTGCTTTACAGAAGAAAAATCATTGCATAGTCGTTTTTTTATTGTAAAACTTGGCAAAAAGAAGCATCACCTGTTTGAACTGATCTGAGTGCACAGAATATCATGCTATACCGGTTCAGCCTGTTTTTACCGGCGGCAGACTTTGAGCAACCGGTTATTAAGTGAGCCAATAAAACACTAATCTGCGGTTATTTAATTTTACAAAGATGTGAATATGTATAATATTTATGATGATGTTAATAGCATGGCTGCTGAAGAGGAAGTTATAACCTGCTTATTGCAGCATAAAAACATTCGCATTGAGCGCATTATTTCATCGGGACAAATAACGCCCGAAGACAAACCTTACTATCAAAATCAGGATGAATGGATAGTTGTTTTACAGGGAAAAGCGACAATACAACTGGAGGACAAACAAACAGTGCTCAATGCCGGAGACACACTCTTTATTCCCCGGCATACTTATCACCGGGTTACTTATACATCAGCAGAACCAAAGGTAATCTGGTTAGCTGTACATATTGACTCTTGCTGAAAAACAGTATAACTAATTAAAAGTATACCTGTTAAGTAAACCAACTTTTAAAAGAGGCAAAAAATTATGAAAAAAATTGCAGTAGTCTTTGCCGGATGTGGTGTTATGGATGGTTCAGAAATCCATGAAAGCGTTATCACATTATTGCATATTAATCGTCAGGGAGCCACTTATCAATGCTTTGCACCTGATATACAACAACACCATGTCATCAATCATGCCATTGCACAACCATCTGAAGAAACAAGAAATGTATTTGTAGAATCAGCAAGGATTGCCCGTGGAGAGATCAACAAATTGGATCAGTTAAACCCAGAAAATTTTGATGCACTAATTTTTCCCGGGGGATTAGGCGCAGCAAAAAATTTATGTGACTTTGCTTTCAAAGCAGAGAATATGACAATTAATAAACAGGTTGAAACGGTTATAAAAGCATTTCATGAATCTGGCAAACCTGTAGGTCTTATCTGTATTTCTCCTGTTCTGGCACCGAAAACTTTTGGTGCAGGTGTAAAATGTACGATTGGTACAGATCAAAAAACTGCTCAGAGTATTGAGAAAATGGGTGGAGTGCATATTGCCTGTGATGTGAATAACATTGTTGTGGATGAGACGCATAAACTGGTTACAACACCTGCTTATATGCTGGCAAACAGTATTAGTGAAGTAGATACAGGCGTCGGAAAACTTGTGCAGAAAATAATCGCTTTGTGTTAAATGGCAATATTGACAGCATATTAACCCTATGAGTTTTTATCTGTTATTACAAACAGCTGTGAGCATGTTTTGCAAACATTCAATTTCCTGACAAATTTATTGTATACTAAGATGCCCTGAACTTTGCTATTTAGTACAAGATAGCTTTATCATTGCTACAAACTGACAGACAGAGGAAGTTTCGATGAAAGATAAATTACGTATCGGGTTAGCACAGCTTAACTTTCTTGTGGGTGACATTGATAAGAACACACAAAAAATAGTTGCAATTGCAGAACAGGCCAGAGACAATCATCATGCAGGCATAGTTGTTTATTCTGAACTGACCGTATGTGGTTATCCACCCGAAGATTTATTATTCAGAGAAGATATACTGTTGCGGGTAAATGAAGCACGTAAACGCCTGCTTGCAGTCAGAGATATTGTACTCGTTGTCGGATTGCCTGCACAAGGAAAAAACGGACTGGAAAATCGTGCGGAAGTTTTTTTTAATGGTCAGATCTTAGCAACTTATGCTAAACAGCATTTACCTAACCATTCTGTATTTGATGAAAAACGCTATTTTATCCGTGGTGCTGCGAACCAAAATACAACTTTTACGATTAAAGGTGTCAGCTTTTCATTGGGAATTTGTGAAGATTTCTGGTCACCCGCATTTATTGACTATATCAATGCTATTGAACAGCCTGTTGATGTTTTGCTAAGTCTTAATGCTTCGCCTTACCACAACATTCAGGCAGAAAAACGTTTAAACATTATTCAGCAATGCTGCAAACAAACAAGTCTTCCTGTGGTTTATGTGAATCAGACAGGTGGTCAGGATGAGCTGGTTTTTGATGGCTCTTCTTTTGTGATGAATGCCACAGGTGAGACAGCCTTAACCGCAGACTCTTATAAAGAACATTTATATATCACAGATTACAACATGACGGCAAAGCTTTTTGAACAAGGCTATCATGCACCGGCAATGTCTTCTGAAGAAAACATTTATCACGCACTGATGCTAGGTCTGCGTGATTATGTGATAAAAAACGGTTTTAAAGGTGTGGTCCTTGGGTTATCAGGAGGTATAGATTCAGCCCTGGTGCTCGCTATTGCTGTTGATGCGCTAG
>JAPORK010000050.1 GCA_026710285.1 Endozoicomonadaceae bacterium
ACAAATTGTTACAAAAGCTGTTCTCTGAGAATTAGGAATCCCTTTCCTTCAGGGAGGGATGAAGTCAAGTTAGCTGGTTATAATAGATAAATTAGCTGAATGGACAATACATAATATGAAAAAAAAAATCTCTTTTATTGGAGCCGGAAATATTGGCGGCACAATGGCATCTATAGCTTCTGGTTATAATTATGCAGACATCGTATTGTATGATATCAATGGTGATTTTGCCAAAGGCAAAGCGCTGGATATCTCTCAGATGAATGTTGTAAATGGTCATGATACATCTATAATAGGTACCGGTGATATATCGGAAATTAATGATAGCGACGTAATAATAATAACCGCCGGCTTTCCCAGAAAACCTCAAATGACCCGTGATGACCTTCTTACAGCTAATGCAAAAATAATAGGTTTAGTTGCTACGAATGTTGCAAAATATGCTCCGCAAGCGTTCTGTATTATTGTGACAAATCCTTTAGACCTTATGGTGTTTGAATTTCAAAAACGTAGTGGCTTACCAAAACACAAGGTTGTTGGCATGGCCGGAACATTAGACGGTGCAAGGTTTAAATGTTTTTTGGCTGAGGAATTCAATGTTTCTGTAAAAGATATAGAAGCAACAGTTCTTGGTGGTCATGGAGATTCAATGGTTCCTGTTTTAAGTTCTGTTGCTGTAAAAGGAATGCGGCTGGGACAAATGTTAAAAATGAATTTAACTACTCAAAAAAGAATAGACGAGATTGTTAACAGAGTACGACACGGTGGTGGTGAAATAGTCTCTCTTATGCAGAGAGGTTCTGCTTTTTATGCACCTGCAGCATGTGCCTTAGAAATTGCTCAGTCATTTTTGCTCAATCA
Organism: Endozoicomonadaceae bacterium; assembly: GCA_026710285.1. GTDB lineage: Bacteria > Pseudomonadota > Gammaproteobacteria > Pseudomonadales > Endozoicomonadaceae > JAPORK01. Next base: position 862 of record JAPORK010000050.1, read on the forward strand.
AAACCGGGTATTAACTGTTTCCGCATTCCTGGATGGTGAGTATGGTGATATCGATGGTATGGCTTTTGGTGTACCGGCTGTTATTGGAGACAATGGTGTAAAAAGAATAATTGAATTAAATTTAGATGGTCATGAAACACAAATGTTAAGACAATCAGTTGAACATCTGGAGTCTTTAATATTTAAACTTAGCTAACGTCATTGTTGCGCATAAAAAACATGAAGACTCTGCAAGACAGATACAAAAACATTCAGGGTGCTGAGTCTTCTGAAATCACGGTGCGGAAATTTCAAGTACAATATACGTCTTATCACATATTATGGTGTACAATGCAGCCGGAATTATTGAAACAAAATGTAATTCTGTGTCAGGAATCTCATTGATATAAAAATATTTACTGCATAATCTGAAAAGGATATTTTGCAAACAGGAATTTGATTGTATGCATTCAAAAAATGACTGGTTTATTCTCGGAGCCGGTGCAATTGGTAGTTTGTGGGCTGTAAGCCTTAAAGAGAGTGGGCAAGCGTGTTATGCAATTACCAAATCCTGTGCCCGGGATAAATACGCTGAAAAACAATTTACTCTCAAAGAAAACAGAGAAAAGATAACGGTTCCGATACAGTGTGTCTCGGCTGATCAAATTGATCACCCCATATACAAACTCATCGTCTCTGTTAAAGCCAATGATGCAGTAGAAGCAATAAAAAGTATTAAATATGCACTGGAAGAAAATGCGACAGTCATTTTACTAATGAATGGAATGGGTTTTCAACATGAGATTCATAAATTACTAAAAGATCAGCATATATGGACTGGCAGTACTACGGATGGTGCATGGAAAGAGGCTCCTTTTTCTGTGAATCGTGCAGGCAGAGGGATCACCTGGCTGGGACATACAAAAAAAATACCTGCTAAAAATCCTTTACCTTTTATACCCCGCCTCGATGTAGCGCTTTGTGATGACATCGATATGAAAGTGTGGTATAAGTGTGCCATTAACGGTATTATTAATGGCTTAACTGCTTTATACCAATGCAAAAACGGCGGATTACTCTCCTGTAACCAACGCAGGCAAAGACTAAAAAGGCTTGCTGACGAATGTACCAGTTTACTCCGGAAGAAAGCGGTACCGGTTACAGAAAATTTATTTGAAATGAGTTTATCTGTTATAAAAAAAACAGCGAATAACTTTTCATCAACATTGCAGGATGCAATGAAAGGTAAACCTACAGAATTACAATGGATTAATGGCTTTCTCATTAATGAAGCCAAAAGCCTTGGAATGCAGTTGTATGCACATGAAGAATTAATGATTGAACTACACAGCATGAACATTTATTAAAAAAATATAATTAATCAATTGGTGATACGCTTTATGAATAATCAAATATCCCGGTTCATGCTTGAAGCAGCGATTAAACTAAATATTCAACAGGCTTTATTAGAGGATCTCGGCGGTGGAGATATCACCGGTCGCCTGATCTGTGAAGAGCAAAACGCTGTAGCAACGATTATCAGCAAAGAAGAGGCGATTATTTGTGGACGTCCATGGGCTGATGCTGTTTTACATTACATGGATCCAGCGTTAAAGATTCAGTGGCATATTCAGGAAGGTCAGAGAGTAAAAGCAGATCAGATACTATTAACGGTTGAAGGAAATGCACGTGCTCTGCTAAGCGCAGAACGGAGCGTGCTTAATTTTTTACAGCTTTTGTCTGGCGTTGCAACCCGCTGCCGTTATTTTGCAGATAAGGTATCTCACACTGATGTCAAATTACTTGACACCCGAAAAACCATTCCGGGTCTGCGTGTTGCACAAAAATATGCAGTAACTTTTGGTGGGTGTTTCAATCACCGTTTTGGGCTTTTTGATGCTTTCCTGATCAAAGAAAATCATATCCATGCCTGCGGCAGTATTGCGCATGCGGTAACACAAGCCCGCAAACAGGCACCGGATAAAAAAGTAGAAGTTGAGGTGGAGTCGTTGCATGAGCTAGAGCAGGCACTAACAGCCGGTGCAGATATCATCATGATGGATAATTTCACTCCGGAACAACTGCGACAGGGTGTTGCACTGACTAAAAACCGTGTCTTGGTGGAAGCTTCAGGTAATGTTAATGTAAACACATTAACTGCTATTGCAGAAACGGGAGTCGATTTTATCTCTATGGGAACCCTGACTAAAGACTGCCAGGCAATTGATTTATCTATGTGTTTTACTTAGCAACCAGAAGACTTTGGTCCTAATATTATTCTCTTGTCTTGCATGGTGTGTCAGGGCAAGATCATACTTTTATAAAAAATGATTTGATGGCACAATAGCGCTTTTATAATTGTGTTCACTATGTGTTAGATGTCACAATGAGAGAAGATGAATCTCGAATTCGCCGGGAATGTGCATCAGAAAACATGGATTCCCTGAGGCGTTTTGTTGTGAATATGGCACGCTTACATCCGAAAAAAGCCAGCATAAAGCGAAAAATACAAAAAGCCGGCTGGGATGCTTCATTTCGCAAAGAGCTATTATTCAGGTAAAAAGTATGATCTTGCCCTGCTGGAATCTGTTGAAAAAAAACAATAAATTTTGACAAGTCTTTTTACATTATCATATACTATATGGCTGGTTAAAATAATTTTGACGTATATTAATTAGTTGTCATCATTATTTTAATCAGAGGGTCCTGAACAGTTATAGTTCTACTTATATTTTAAGTTGAAATTTGATAGGCTTTTTTAGTGTGGGGGTTAGCTAACAAATATTTTCTGTTCAGGTACACCAAAAATAACATTTACAGTCTCGATGTAAACTGTGTATATGTTGTATCCCTTAATTAAAGATCTTTATTAATTTATATTAACAAATAGTCTAATTTTTTCAATTAAAATAAGTGAAAAGATATGAAAAAAATTTTAATATTTTTATTTTGTTTGTCTACGACAGTTAACGCATTTGATGGTTCCTCTGATAAATACCCGGGTTACAGTTTTCATCTTGATGATAAAGAGCTCATACTTTATAACACCGTATCAATGCGCATTGCATCAGGAGTATTGCCTTTTGAATTGAGAGAAGGAAGTATAAATGATATACGTAAATATTCCAATAATGCTTATTATAGTAACTATGGTCTGATACAGGTGGATGTGCGTTTTTATGATTTTAAAAAAAAGGAATATTATTGGATTAAGGGAAAATGCAAATTATAACTATTTCATTTCAAAACACCGGGTTTAAATTTTTTATGACTCTTTTATAAAAATAGGTTATGATAAATAAATTCTGTATTTTCAGGTTAAATGAATATAAGTTAATATACGGAGAAATTTTTTATTAGCCGTAGGCAGAGTGAACAGACATAAAAAATTTTAGCGTCTGTTCATATATCTGTCTCTCATTTAACTTTAAAATATCAGATTTGACGCTCCTTTGATATTTTTGATAAAAATTTTATATAGTATCCTAAATCCTGCCAACACAGTGTAAAATAAATATAATCTGCAGTGAGTTTTTTCTCAAAACTGCATTTTTCAGGATCGATTAATCGACTAAAAAAATAATTTAGCAAGTAGGGAACAATTACTGTTGTGATTTGTCCAAATTACAATTATAAACAAATGAATGTTATTTTGGTGCGTTTATTTTCTATAATGGAAAAATCAGTAGACGGGCGATAAATTCATAATATCCTCAGAAAAGCTCACAACCAACTCACAACTTACAACTCGGGAGATAAATTCATAATATTCTCAGAAAAGCTCATAACCAACTCACAACTCACAACTCACAACTCACAACTCACAACTTACAACTTACAACTTACAACTTACAACTTACAACTTACAACTTACAACT
>JAPORK010000281.1 GCA_026710285.1 Endozoicomonadaceae bacterium
CGTTCACCATCAAATCCCTGTAAAGTTTTCTGATACAGTGGAAATATTTTCAATGCTTTATGCCATACCATGCCATAAGGGCTGTAAATATTGTACTGCTCAAATTGATAATGATTATTGTTATTTTTTCTTAAAATACCAGACACATCACCTTTATAGCTGTTTTCATAATATTCACTAATTATTCCATCTGTAGTTTTTGCTACACCGAGATAACCTGTAATATGTTTATCTTGTTCCGGGCTAATAATTTTTTCATTTATGAGTATATTGTCACAGTAAATAAGATAACTAATACCGTATACATTTTTTTCCATTACTTTCTGTCCACTGCCATCATAACTGTAATCACTCTGTTTTCCTGTTGATGAAATGACCCTGATGACTTTATGTAGTACATTATAATTTATATGATTATTTTGTCCGTCTACTGTCATATTACCAACATTGTCATATGTCAAGTGTTGTTTAACAGGTTTATTTTTATTCCAGGCAGTACTAATGCTTTGAATACGTAAAGGTACTGATGTATCAGTATATCTGTAACGGGTCACTTTACTAATTGTCTGCTGCTGTTCTAAAGACTGTAATCTTTCCCTAACGGTGGCGAGTCGATTGAGTGATGTGAAAGTATAATTCTGGTAAATAATAGTTGGTGCCTGTGTCAGTTTTGAACCCGTTAAGGATGTATCGTGTGGACATAAAGGCAAACCGGAAGAACCCTGACATTGCATGCTAACCAGATTATCCAGTACATCATATTGATAATGTTGAATACCGATCTGCTCTTTTTCTGCTCTTTGGCTGAGCAAAATAATATTATCACTGATATCATAAGTTATCTTCCATTGTGATATCAGCTGTTTATTCAGGGTATCGGTTATCTTATCTTTATATTCCCATGAATCATAGTGAAATATGCGGTACATGCCACTACCATAATTAATCTGTTTTATGCGGGAGAAATGATCATAAGCAAACAAAGACAACATTTCAATATGGCTGTTTTGGTATGGATGATAAGTAATACGAGAAACACGTCCCAGCCAGTCATACCAGATGTGTGTTTTGTTACCAGAAATATCTGTAGCACTTACAGTACGTCGGTTACTATCATACTGCCACTGCAATTGATAATCAGGATAATTATTTTTTCCGCTAAAGATTAACTGCCTGGTTAGTCCGTCATCACTATAGAAATAAGTCTTGATACCGGTAATATCCGTTTTCTTGTGTATTTTTAAAGTAACAGGATCATAATCAATATGAAACTGTTGTTTATTATCTATTGACTGACTAACAGGAAGGTTTAATTGATTATACTGCCAGGAAAAAACATGCTGGTTCGGTGTGGTAATCGTAGCCATCTGTCCGTCAGCTGTATAAGTATAAATAGTATGCTTTCCATCTTCTCCTGCATGCCAGATCAGCTGCCCTGCCCTGTTATAACCAGCAGATGATAACAGATAATGTCCTCCTGATACAGGATATATCCACGACTGTATACTCTGTCCTGTCAGATTATATACCGAGTGTATCCGGTTTCCGGCAGAATCCACAGTATCAGTTAACCGTCCCAGTGAATCATAATATTGTTTGGAAATTCTTCCAGCCGGATCCTGTGCTGTAATTTGTCGTCCAAATCCATCATAGGTGGTTAAAGATATCCGTGCTTCAGGATTTTTATCACTGTTAAGACAGAGTGATTTTACTGAAAATAACGGAGCATTAGTGGCTGGTAATATCCACTGTTTAATCGGTTTGCTGAGTACATTTGCCAGTGACACCGAGACAACAGAGCGTTCACCCCGCATACTTTTCTGAAAACTGATCACACATCTATCTCTGTCATCGTAATATATAACATTAGTTCTGCCATCAGGTAAACAAATCCGGATAACTCTGCCTGTATCATCATAATCCTGAGTGGTATCACGTACTGTTATGTGTCCTGATGCATCTATAATATAACTACTCTGTCTAGCAATACGTCCATATTGATCATAATCTGTTTTTTGTGCCGGCCACCAGAATCCAGGCTGTTGTTTTCCTGTTTTATCAATAGCCTCAGTAAAACTTGTTAGTATTCTTCCGACACTGTCAAAAAAAATTTTTTGCTGTAGTCCATTCACAGTAGTAATTAATACCTGATTAAGTTTTTTAGATATCGTATAGCTATAATGAGTATTGGCAGCAAAATCAGTCCCGGCAGCACGCTCTGCCCTTACCAGTCGGTCCCAGAAATCATAGTAATAACGATCACTGTCTTTTTTTTCTGCATCGGTTATTTCCAGTACCTGGTTAGTGAACAGGCTGGTTGTAGTGTAAGATGAAAAAAGACGTTTATTCCCAGATAACTCAATAGCACTATAAGTGGTTTTATTGTTACTATCCGGACTTTTTATATAATAATAATCTTTAATCACAACATCAGATGAATTGGTTTCATTTAGCTGACCCGTTAGCATTACCTGCTTTAATAAGCCGTAAGTTAACAGATCTTCAGTACTCTGATAATAATGATGTATTGCTGTTATCTGCTGATCACCAGACTGTTCTGTTTGATGATCCAGTACAGAGAGATAACCTTTACCATTGTAGTTATGCTCTCTTCGATAGTAGTTTCGGGTTATTACAGGTGGTAACAGTGCTGTACCGATTCCGGTATCAGCAGGATACAGTGTAGTAGATTCAGTTAGTGTAGCAAAAGGCCACTCTTCTGAAACCGCAGGACAGGCAGTATTACCGTTAGAGGGACAGTAATGGTTAACCGTTATACGTCCATAGATATCTTTTTGTCTGATAACTCTTCCCTGTTCATCATAATAGGTGGTCACTGTAGTGATAGCAGGTGTATCTGTTGTATTTCCAAAGACCCGGGTTATTATTTTTAAGGGTAGACTGTAGGTAACAGGCAAATTAGCAAAAGAGCTGTGCGCACAACCATCACGTATGTCTGTACGACAAAAAAAGTAGTGTACTGATGACAGAACGCATTCAGTTCGATCACTAACCTGCTGTTCATCTGTCATCAGATGGTATTTGTTGTAAGTACGAATTTCCCGTACAAGACCGTTATCCTGTTCTGTTTGATACGTATAACTGACTGGTGCTTCAAACAATCTGTCTTTCCGTGAATTGTTTGTAGTATTTATCCCTGCATTAAAACCAAGATAATTATGTTCATTCATATTGGTCTTACCATACCGATAATGACTGATCATCATTGGTTGACCAAAGCCCGGATCTGCTGTTTCTTTAACAACAGCGCATAAAGCATGTACGGATACTAATAAAGTATAATTTATAGGAATTTTTATTTCATCACTGCAATTATAAGTAATCCGGTTTTTTAATCCGGTCGGATAATCAATACCCGTCATAAAATGTTGCAGATAATAAAAATAAATACCATGCTCAGTATGATGATTAAATAAAGGTAATGTAATACTGTGTATTTCACTGTTTTTTTTGTGGATTAATAGGCTAACTGGTTGACCATAACTCCCCTGACTAATAACCGATATATTATTATTTATTCTGTGTAGTTTAATAATATGCCCTGTATCATCTCTTACTGATTGCAGCAAATGAGTACCGGATATATAGCTGAAATGAACATTCCACCCATCCTGTTGTTCCAGGCAAATTTCATAACCTTCATGGTTTAGTATTTCCCGCAAACCATTGGCATAGGTGATTACAAAATGTGTACTGATATCTCCCTGAATAACCATATCATGAAGCTTATGGTACATTGGCTGCCAGTGGTGGTTAAATTGTTTTTTTAAATAAAAATTTTGTCCCAACGATGTGGTTAGCTGATGTGTAACCGGATTGAAATGAGTCAGATTCCAGCTCCATCCATTTCCTAATCCGTCCGGGTTGGCTAAAGTGTTACTATTATAATTGATGTTAAGATTAATATCAGGACCGTGCCCTAAATTACTGAGCATACTTCCTGTTTTCACCCATGCACTAAGCGTACCTGTACGTGGATCAACAGTCGTTCCCCATGATTTTTTAAAATTAAATGCATTTGACCAGGGTGTTGATTTATCAGATGCTGAATAGGCAGTTATACGCCTTTTTTCTTTTGTATTTAATGTAAACCCGTTATAATTTCTATTGGTCTTTTTATTATAAGAATTATAAAGGTAGTCAGTATACCTGGTTGTTAACCTTTTTTTTTCCACATCAGCCACTATACAAAACAGATTTCCTGTATAACACATCAACTTTAGTGCTAACAAAAAAAAATAAATATATTTTTGCTTATAATGTGTTAGCATTTTTCTGCCTTTCAATAAACATAAGGTTTCTTTTATTAACAATAAGAAAAGAGATATAATAATAACTGAAGGTTGTTAGAAAGTTTCTACCGGATTCAGAGGTAAAGCTGATTTCTGGCTTGCACTGTAAACAGCTATATTACGCGGAAGCAGATTATTTCAGATTTACTATTTATTTTATACTTGACTTTTATTTTTACGTATCATATCGGATGATGAATACTCTCCCTATTCGAAAAACTACTACTAAACATGTGATGTTTTTAAGTGCATGTATCCATAAAAAAGCAAGTTTCTTATATCATTTTTGAGTAGAAAAATAGACTCATTCTACTCTTTATTTATCAAGTGGAATAACTACCAATACCTTATCAGGATTGGGCTACGATCATAAATTGG
>JAPORK010000140.1 GCA_026710285.1 Endozoicomonadaceae bacterium
CTCTGTGGAGAAATTCCGGGTTGTGCAGAAATATGGCTTTGAAAATTCATTACATCCTCCGTATATCTGAACGATTATAAAAAGTTTCCAGCCAGAGTAGATATCTTTTCTATTTTTATGTTATCGCTGACCTGTTAAATTATTAAGTTTGGTATGCAACTCATTTCCAGCATCAAGGAAGTCACCTAAGATTTGTGAAAACATCCATTCATCCAAAATATCTATAGGTACGGCTAAAGTAAGAACCAGTAAATCTGTTCGCGGATCTAAGCTAATCTGGCAGTTACTCGTTTGCAGACCAAACATATTCAATGTCAAAGCAGATTTGAGTAAAGATGTCTGATCTGACTTGATTCTTGGTAGTTTATACAGAGGGCTATATATGAAAACCGCTCCGGCTTTGCTTTCTTGTGGTACTTCTATGATACACGCAAGATCACTACCATACGTCAGAGTACAGTGACCATCATCGCCTAACGCCAGTGGTAAATTTTTCATTTTGCCGATGGCGTTTAGCCATTGAGATACTTTTTGTTGATGTTGTTGCATTTTTCTTTCCTACTTTTTCATTTTTAGTGAAAAAACACAACAGGAACTAGTTTGAATATTTTATCAGAAAAACTATTTTTCAGTATCCTCCAAAGGCTGTATTGTTGTATTCGGTTCCATCACAAAACGAATTTTACCTTTGTTGATGCTAATGTTTACGCTTCCACCAAGCACCAGTTTTCCAAACAAAATAGCCTCTGATAGTGGTTTTTTGATTTCATTCTGGATAAGGCGCGCCATAGGTCTTGCACCCATATGGGAATCATAGCCTTTTTTCGCCAGCCATTTGCGCGCTACTGTATCCACATTGATTGTTACCTGCTGTTCATCCAGTTGCGCCTGCAATTCTGTGAGCTGTTTATCTACAACACTTTCAATGACGGTAGGTGTCAATGGATTAAACTGAATCACTGCATCCAGGCGGTTGCGAAATTCTGGTGTAAATGTACGTTTAATCGCCTCCATGCCATCTTTTGTATTATCCTGTGCTACAAATCCAATTGAATCACGATTGATTGACTCAGCGCCGGCATTTGTTGTCATGATCAAAATTACATTGCGAAAATCTGTTTTACGTCCATTATTGTCAGTAAGTGTTCCATGATCCATTACCTGTAATAACAAATTAAATACATCAGAATGACCCTTTTCGATTTCATCTAACAATAAGACACAATAAGGTGCTTTATTTATAGCTTCGGTTAATAGTCCTCCCTGGTCAAAACCTACATAGCCAGGAGGTGCACCAATCAGGCGAGAAACTGTATGTGCTTCCATATATTCAGACATATCAAACCGTATCAGCTCAATACCCAGCGCTTTAGCCAGCTGTTTACATACTTCGGTTTTTCCTACTCCGGTTGGTCCTGCAAACAGAAAACTTCCCACAGGTCTGTCTGGTGCTTTCAGTCCGGCTCTTGAAAGGCGGATACTGGTTGAGAGTGCATCAATGGCTTCATTTTGTCCAAAGATGGTCATATGTAAATTACGAGGTAACTTTTCCAGCAATGTTTTATCTGATGCAGAAACAGATTTAGCCGGAATATGTGTCATTTTAGAAACAATAGCCTCTACTTCACTTATACCAATAGATTTTACCCTTTGCTCTTTTTTCTTTAAGCGCTGGCAGGCACCGGCTTCATCAATAACATCAATGGCTTTATCAGGCATATGACGATCATTAATGTAACGGTTGGCCAGTTCAGCAGCTGCTTTTAATGCTTTGGACTCATAAGGAATATCGTGATGCTCTTCAAACTTATGTTTAAGACCCAGCAGAATTTCAAAGGTATCATCCACACCGGGTTCTGAAATATCTACTTTTTGAAAGCGGCGTGCCAGTGCACGATCTTTTTCAAAAATACCTCGAAATTCCTGGAAAGTTGTGGAACCAATACAACGTAATTCACCGGAAGTTAACAGCGGTTTTAGCAGGTTAGAAGCATCCATTACACCACCGGAAGCGGCTCCAGCACCAATGATGGTATGAATTTCATCGATAAAAAGGATGGCGTTTTTCTCTTTTTTTAAGTCAGATAACAAGAGTTTAAAACGTTTTTCAAAGTCTCCCCGATATTTAGTACCCGCCAGCAAAGAACCTAAATCAAGCGCATAAATAACAGAGTCATTTAAAATATCCGGAACATCATTATCAATTATTTTTTTTGCCAGACCTTCAGCTATTGCTGTTTTACCTACACCGGCTTCACCTACCAGCAGAGGATTATTTTTCCTTCTGCGTACCAGTATCTGAGCAACTCGTTCAATTTCATTGTTTCTGCCAACAAGAGGGTCGATTTTTCCTTGTTCAGCCAGTTCATTCATGTTTGTCGTATAACTGCTTAAAGGTCGCTTGCCGGTCTCCTCGTCAACACCATTGACCATATCTGTCAGCTCTGAACCAAATTCTTCACCTTTTAAATCGCCCAGTCTGGAGATACCATGTGCGATAAAGTTAACAACATCTATGCGTGTTATATCTTGTTGTTTGAGGAAGTAAACCGCCTGGCTTTCCTGCTCGCTAAAGATGGCAACCAATACATTAGCACCGCACACTTCTTTTTTACCAGAACTTTGAACATGAAACACAGCTCTTTGCAATACACGTTGAAAACCAAGTGTTGGTTGTGTTTCGCGTTCATTATCTTCCGTTGTAATCAGGGGTGTAGTAAAGTCAATGAATTGAGTTAGTTCTCGTTTAAGCTGATCAACATCAGCTCCGATAGCGTTTAAAACGGCAAGCGTCGACTGATTATCCAGTAAAGCTAATAACAAGTGTTCTACCGTCATAAACTCATGTTTTTTTTCTCTGGCATTTTCAAAGGCAATACTTAATGTTTGCTCTAACTCCTTACTTAACATAAAACCTCCTGTTAAATTATATAATCAGTCCATTTTTTCGGTCTTACAAAGCAATGGATGATCACTTTTACGTGCATATTGATTGACTTGTTGCGCTTTTGTTTCTGCAACATCTTTACTATAGATACCACAAACAGCTTTTCCTCGGGTATGGACTTCCAACATAATATGTGTCGCCTGCTCCTGTGACATACTGAAGAATTTTTGTAAAATATCAATAACAAAATCCATAGTAGTAAAGTCATCATTTAATAAAATGACTTTATATTTAGATGGAGGCTTAAGTTGAGTTTTTGCTGGTGCTACAGCAACATCACTTTCATGATGAATTTTTTTTGTTGCTGATGCAAATATTTTACAGGATGTACTTACAAAGTCGGCTATCAACAAGTGCTCTCCCCCAGTTACAATAACTCTGCGTATAGTTTATTATAAATCAAACTCTTTCTATTGTTACAGACCCAATATAATAATAAAAAGTTAGGATTTTAGCATATAAAATCATATAAAAAATCGAAAAGCTTAGAGAGCGTTGACAATTAAGTTTTCATATTTTTAAATATTCGTTTATAATCATTCACTTGGATATAAAAATACAATATATTTGGATGATAATAATGCCCCGGATGGTATTGCGCGATGATCAGTGGGAACGTATTAAGGATCTTCTCCCCGGAAAAATAACAGACTGTGGTGTTACTGCAGAAGATAATCGTCTTTTTCTTGAAGCTGTACTATGGATTAATCGTACTGGTGCTCCATGGAGGGATCTGCCAAAAGAGTTTGGCTTGTGGAATAGTGTCTATAAGCGTTATAACAGATGGTCAAATAAAGGTCTGTGGAATGATATTTTCCTGATTCTTTCAGAAGATGCTGATTTTGAAAGCATCATGATAGATGGCAGTATTGTGAGAGTACACCAACATGGAGCTGCTGCAAAAAAAACAAGAAGAAAATGCAGAAGGTCGCTCGAGAGGCGGTTTAAGCACGAAAATTCATGCAGCTGTTGATGCATTAGGTAATCCTGTTAGATTGCTGATTACTATGGGGCAAGCTTCAGAATATGGTCAGGTAAATACATTACTCAAAAATTTAAACTATCAATATTTACTGGCAGACAAAGGGTATGATTCTGATGAGATAATAGCGCTGGTAACTCAGACTGGTGCTGAACCAGTTATACCGCCCCGCAGCAATAGAAAAGAGCAGCGTTTTTATGACAAACATATTTATAAAGAACGCAATCTTGTAGAGAAGTTATTTCTAAAGCTTAAAAGTTACCGTAGGATTGCTACCCGATATGAACGGTTAGGACGTAATTATCTTGCTATGTTACACATTGCAGCTTCAATGATATGGTTAACTTAACCCAAATATTTCACGTACATTTAAAAAATATAATTTGCTTTTATTATTCATATAGCTATACATAAAAACCAAAGAGTTGCAGGGTATACTTTATACCTGCATACCTGCTACATTTTTTTAGTTTATCATCTGGTGAATAACTTGAATTCAGGATATAAAAGGGGCTGATAAGCTTGAAAACAAACCTTTAAAAAAGTTTTGCTTATATTTGTTTTTGTCATTTGTCGTTTATATAGGCAAACATGAAATATTCTGCTTAATTGTCAACGCCCTCTAGAAAATGTTTCTTAACCGGGTTTTAATAAAAAAGTTGACTACGTCATCCATCTCTTTAAATGATCTCTGTGTCATTTGAATAAATCTAATCTACCAGCATACAAC
>JAPORK010000446.1 GCA_026710285.1 Endozoicomonadaceae bacterium
ATACGCTCAAAATAGTAAAAAATCACACCAAAAAAACAATAGATGTCTTCTACGTGCATAAGTTCGCTCTATTTTTTAGGGTATGAAATATTCGGGCTAACTTGTTTCATGGAGCTCAACCGGGATTATCAGCTACGCCTTTAATTTTAATGTCTTGTTCTGAGTGTTTTGAATCTTGCTCAGGTGTTTTGCATTAAGAAACAGCGGTAACAACCACTTCATATAACTTTGTGGTTGCACCGCAGTAAGAGCAATAAAACCTGATTTTTCCTCTGTTTGCTGTAAAGTCGTTCTGCATTAAGTTGCTTGCATGCTAAAGAGATTACTCTTTACACTGGCAAACCGAATGTTCTCCCCAAACAGTTGTCCACCAGTGACCGGTCCACTCGCCGCCATCATGTTGACAGCGCAGACTGCAAACTTTGAGTGCATGTTGGTGGCTCCAGATAGGGTTATCGTTTGATGAGTTCCAGACATGGTTGCAGATGCATGTATAGTTGAAGTCAAGCGGATCTTTGATTTTTGCTCTCAGAAAATCAAAAATTCTGTTTTTATCACCAGTCATAACATATCCCAGCCACACCTGTCCTTTTTCTTCACACATCTGTGCACAGATACTGGGGATTTTGCTAATATTTTCCTCTGGGTTGAGTGGTCGCAGAGGAACAAATTTTGGGAGGGTTCCTTTGTCCGGGGGGATGAGTGGCGGTATTTTCCGAATGATTTTTTTGTCATTTTGAGAAGGTTGTTCGGCGCTTTCATCAGCATCGCCTTCTGTTTCAGGCCTTTCCTCGTCTGGTAATGGTGCTGTTATTTTGTTGTCGTTTTGAGAGAATGACTCAGTATTTTCATCAGCGTCGCCTTCTGTTTCAGGTCTTTCGTCGTATGGTGGTGCTGCTGTCAGACTGGTAGTGAAAAAAAACAATGCTACAAACAGCCATCTGTGGATAATCATAAAGTACCTCCATGGATTATTCCGATATGAGTGCATGTTACATTTCGGCAATACTGCATTTTGTTGAAAACCGGTTGTTGTTCTGTGTGCCGATATTTCGACGCCTGTAACCAAAAGTGGCAAAATGTCATAAGATTGTTTGCCCCACAAGGCTTTTTTGAAGTGATGTACACAGCCATAGCCAGATATATAATCGGTATTTTTTCCTGTAGTCCGGCTGGTTGAGTTTGTTGAACTACAAGGAGGGGTACAGCAACGTCTACCGCAGACAGGGAATTGTTGTTTTGTAACCGTTACTTGCAATAAATTAAAATGAAAAGGTTACACAGACTAAAATAATCGTTAAGCTGTATATTCGTATTGCAATTTGGTTGTGACGGAGATGAAAATTTATTTGGTGGGTGGGGCTGTTCGTGATGAGTTGTTAGGCTTACCTGTTCGGGAAAGAGACTGGCTGGTTGTTGGAGGCACACCGGAGCAGATGGTTTTACAAGGTTATACCCCTGTTGGTAAGGGGTTTCCCGTCTTTCTTCATCCACAGACAAAAGAAGAATATGCACTTGCTCGAACCGAAAGAAAAACCGGGATTGGCTATGGTGGTTTTACTTTTTATACCGGGGTTGATGTTACTGCGGCGGAAGATCTTTGTCGGCGAGACCTAACAATCAATGCCATAGCAAAAGACGAAACCGGACGGATTACTGATCCCTACAACGGTCTTGCTGATTTGAAAAAAAAAATCCTGCGCCATGTATCGCCTGCTTTTACAGAAGATCCGCTGCGTGTCCTGAGAGTTGCCCGTTTTGCTGCACGATTTTTCCACAAAGGGTTTTCTGTTGCACCTGAAACAATGGAGCTGATGAAAAAAATTTCACAAACAGGAGAGCTTGATTCTCTGCCAGGAGAACGGGTCTGGCAGGAAACAATTACTGCGCTGAACACTAACAACCCGGAAATTTACTTTGAAATACTTTACCAGTGTGGTGCGTTGATCTATTTTTTTCCAACCCTGCGGGAAAATTACCAACCGGCAGATAACAATATGTGCTGTCCGGCTAGCACGGCGATGATGATGGCAGCAGAAGAGGGGCAAAACAGCCTTATTCGGTTTGCTTGCGGGTTTACGCCATGGAAAAGCTGTCTTGCTGATAGTGTTGCGTGTTACCAGCAGATATCTGCTATGGTGAAACAACTAAAGATTCCTTCAAAGTATGCAGAAGTTTTGCTGGCGGTGGTACAACATTTGCCTGATCTCATCGCAGTTGAAAAAACAGACACAGAAACCTTGCTGAGGTGTTTGGAGCGCATGGATGCCTTTCGTCGCTATGAGCGCTTTCTCGTTATTACGACAGCCTGTGATTATCTTTTGCGGGCAGCAAAAAAACAGCGGGGACAGCAGGGTTGGCTAAAAGAGGCTGCATCAGCTTGTCAAAAAGTTAATGTGGGCAAAATTGTTGCAAAGGGATTAAGAGGGCGTCAGTTGGCTGATGAAATTCGTACAGCCAGGCTGAAAAAAATAGAAAAGTGCTTACATGCTGCTGGAACACCATGCCCTGATAACCGTGCAGGCCAGTGATGCATAGTAAGGCTGGCTGATTACTGTTGTGTCGGGGTAACTATTTTTATCCCAGCAAAGCAACCAGTCAAAATCTGCCTCACAAACCAGAGGAGATTTTTTCATGCCTCTTCCTAGCTGTTTTTCATATAGCTTGCAGTGTTTGCGAACAAGATCCGGCGGGTGGTCTGTTTCCAGTACGGCAACGGCATTCAGGTAGTGGGTGTGATCAGCACCGCCACATGCGGGTGTTTTCTGTATATCACTAACCCACAACCGATCACTCAGGCTTTGTAGCAGAAGCACCATTTTTTTTATCTGTTCTTCTGGTTGCCAGTTACTTCCCAGTCCGATCAAGTGATTCACTTAACGTTTCTCCAAAAATGAGTTTTATATCTGGTTACGTGTCCGATAACATTCCACGGAAGCGGTTGCATCAGACAGAGCGCAGGGTTTACTGACAGAAATGTGTGCGTCAAAAACCGGATAGTGGTTAAAAATATGGCTCAGTATTGCCTGAATCAACCCCTCCAGCAGGAAAAAATGTGTAGTCTTGCAGATGTTCTTAATATCCTGTGCCACAACGTAATAATCTATTGTGTGTTTTAAGTTGTCAGAATTAAGCGCCGGACTCAGGTCTGTTCCCAGCGCCAGATCAATAATCAACGGTTGTGTTTTGTTGCGTTCTTCCGGATAACAGCCAATAATCGTTTCTACCTGTAAACCACTTATTTTTACTTTGTCTTTAATGTTCATAACCGTTTTTGTCTGCAAAAAAAATTCAATGTTCGCCCCGGACTAACGGGAGGAAGATGTCTCACTTCGTGCAATAATAGCTAAACCCAAAGTGTTCTTATAGTAAAAAATACCGTTTTTTTTAACACAGGTAACCAGAAGGCACACAAAAAAAGTAAACATATTTTTTGCGGGATCGTTTTACTCTGTTTTATTTGTTATGTGCTAATCTCTCCTGGTTGATAATAATAAAAAAAGGCTGGTGTATACAATGAAAAAAAAGCAGTTTTTTTCTTTTGCAGGTTTGATTTTTATTTTGTTTTCCGGTTATGTTTTTGCAGGTGGCGGACACCGGGGCACACTAACAGAGGTTCGTCCTTTCGGGTGGTTTTATACAAAAGCGCAGAAACAGGCAGAGCCAGGTATGTTACAGCTGGAACAGGAGGCGCAGGAGCAACTATCCCTTTGGAGTAGGTTGAGAACTTATTTTTCTAAAGGCGTTACGGACGAGAGTGATGGTCCGAAAAGCCAACCGGAAAAGGACGCAATTCATGAAAAAAAAATAGCAGAAGAAATTTTTCGGCTGGCACAAGCACGAGGAGAGTTAACCCCGATAAATATGAAAAGGTGTCTTTCTCTAATTTATTACCGAACAAAAGCAGAACTGGTCGATCCGGTAGTTTTAAAACTCCTCAACCACAAAGTTGAGCAGAGTGTAAGAAAAGCAAGAGGCTCTGAACAGTCTGCACCGCTAGAAGGTCTGATTGACACAGCCCCCCCATTTTCCCGGGATGATCTTATGTTTATCAGAGGATTAAGCTTTGATGATATTAAAAATATGCAATCACAGGAGAGAGAAAAAACCCTTTCCAGCCTGATAAAGCTTACAAACACTGATGAAAAAAGATTGATAATTGTTTCTCTGTTCAGGCTTTTTGAGTATTTTAAAATGTGCAAACCAGAAATAATGCTGTTGTTGCAATACACAGAAAGAAGTACAGAGCCATCATTACACAGGCAGACTCTGGAAAAAAGTGCAAGTACCTGTCCGGGAGTGTTTGATAAACTCAGCCTGTTTTGCCGCAAGGTGGTGGAAAGCAGGGGTGAGCAGGAAGGAATCATCAGGACAAGAAGATCATTCAAAAAAGCTGATACGGGTCCAGGTCTAAGCCCTCTTCTTCGTTCTGTTTCCGAAAAGGATTTGAGTGTAGCTGTTAATGCCGGATTTGATTTAATTGAGAGTGTTAATGTTGCCGGCTGTGACATGGAAAGACAACAGGAGTTAGCACAGAAAGAAACAAATGTTAACCCGGTGATACTGGGACCTTATGGTGAGTGTGGGTTAATTGAAGGTGTTAATAGCGAAACAGAGCAACAGAAAGAGGGTGTTGATCTCTCGACTCAGGAAAAGAAA
>JAPORK010000384.1 GCA_026710285.1 Endozoicomonadaceae bacterium
TCCCCATCCAGGCTTCGACAAGCTCAGCCAGCGGATAGGGTAGTATTGATGAAATTGTCTGAATTTACCTGTATTTACTGCTCTGTTCATCTGAAATTTTTGTTGGGGATTTGTGTATAAAAGACAGGTCATTCCGGAGGGGATTGCATACTCTTATACAAACCTTTGGTTGGGTGTGAAAAAACCTGGAACAATTAGCTCATTGTGTAGTAAACCATACCTAATCAAACAGCTATCTTTTTTTTCAGAGAAATCTCTCCGCCTGAAAAGGCATGAATGCCATCTGTTTTCTTTATTAACAGGTTACCCTGTTGGCTGACACCTACACACAGACCTTCATGATAATAGTTACCGCTGTATAAAATAACGTGCTGACTGGCATAAAGATTATATTTATTCCATAAACGGTAAAAAGGTAAAAAACCAAACTGATAAAATGTTTTAAGGTATTTAGCCATTTGCGCTGTAAAGCAAGCTACCAGTTGATTTTTATCAGGCAGCAGCCTGAGAATACTGTAAACATCAGTCACCGGTTGTTTTATTTTTTGCTTAACCATTTCAGGTAAGTAAAGATTCACGCCAGCTCCAATAACGATTTGGGTCTTTTTTTGTTTACAAAGATCAATTTCAACCAAAATACCGGCCAGTTTTTTTTGCTGCCAAAAAACGTCATTGGGCCATTTTAACTTAAGATCATTAGCACCAAATTTTGTTAATACTTTCACTATTGCCAAACCAGCAATGAGGCTTAAACCATCCAGAGCGGCAACCTGCAAATCAGTATACCACAGTAGCGAACTGTAACAGTTCCTTCCCGGCGGACTTTCCCATCTGTTTGCCTGCCGACCTCGTCCTGCAGTTTGGTGGTCAGCAACACAAAGGCTTAGCTCATAACGATTATCAGCAAGCAGAGGTGCCTGTGTATTTGTAGAATCAGTACTGAAAAGTGCATTAACCTGAACATGCTCTTTTAACTGTTCAGGCAGGTATTGTTTTATTTTATCTTCCTGGAATAAGCTAAAAGGATGCTGTAAGCGATACCCCTGGTTTTCACAGATGATTTCCGTTCCCATCTCTTTTAGTCTGCTGATAACTTTCTGCAGAGCAGCTGTTGTTAACTGATATATACTTTTTAGCTGCTCTGCTGTAAAAAAGTCTCCTCTGTGTAACCGCAGAAGCAGTTTAATTGCAATATCATGATCCATTTTCAATGTTGGCTACTTTAGTCAGAGTACAATAATCAGTGGCGTATCTTTGGTTATCCGGGAAAATTTTATCATGCGATAAGATTATATTTGCTATGTAAAGTCTCAATAATCTCTTCCTGAGGGTTACTGATTTCAGGTAAAGGTTTTCCGGTAATCTGTTCAGAAAGTTGTTTATATATAGCCGATACGTCCATAAAAACTGATTCAGGTAATGTCATATTTTCAGCCAGCGCTAAACGTTCTGACATGCGATCAGAATTGAGTAAAATATCCGGTTCAGGCACATGAGAAAGCAAAGCCTGACGAAAAGATTCTTTTGACAATTCAACAATATTACCGTCATTGTAATCTGATTCATTCCAAAAGCGAGATGAATCCGGGGTTCCCACTTCGTCCATATAAATTAACTTCTCTTTTCCTTGTTTATCAGTGACATAGCCAAATTCAAATTTAGTATCCACCAGCACCTGACCGATTGATTGTAGCTTTTTACTAATAACATCAAAACCTTCCTGCAGCAGATTTTCATAAACAGTAATGTCCTGAACTGAACGAAAATCAAAAGCCTGGTAATGCGCTTCAATAGTATCACGACTGATACTACAATCATCCACAGCAGGCACACCTGGAATACCATGCATAATACCCTTTGTAGAAGGGGTATTAAGCAGCTCATCGAGACGTTGATTTTTTTTGAGATCTTCAGGAAGCGCTATACCACAAAAAAGACGTTCACCTTTTGCATAAGCTCTCCACATAGAACCTGTAATATATTGACGGGCAATCGCTTCAATTTTAACAGGTCGTGCTTTTTGTACAATCCATACTAATGGGTGAGGAATTTCCAGGATGTGATTTTCAGCCAGTCCCTGTTGCTGAAACAGCTCAAACCAAAAAGCTGAAATACTATTTAATGCCGCTCCTTTTAAGGGGACGCCATGTAGATTATTTTCAGCTTTCCAGCGGCAGTCAAAAGCTGAAATTCTATCGCTAATAACCATAATGGCTAAATCAGCATCATCTGCTACATCATATTCGCGCTGTTCTGCTAACCGTTGACTATCCTGTTTATTCAGCCAGTAAACAGAACGAACTTTACCACTGTGTACAGGCTGATCGGTTTTAACCGGTAATTGATCATTTGTAACCAGGATTGTTTTTGCTATATTCACGACAAGACCTTTGTTTATTAACTTAAACTTCTTGGGGTCTATTGATGTTTTGTCATATTGCTCAGCTTTCACAAAAAATGACAAAACATCAACAGACTCTAGCTGTTTGCATGCAGACTAAATTAGAATTGACTCCAAATTTTGTCCAGTACAATTTCACTTAATTTAGCTGTAGCCCTTGTTTCTGTATTTTTTTCAAGATAAAGATAAACTTCTTCATTTTCTGGAGACAAGACTAAACGATAGACAGGGGCTTTTTGTATTTCATCACTTCCTTTGATACCAAATAACTGTTTAGGAGAAATAATTTTGCCTGTTGTAGCGTTGACTTTATTCGGGAACAGATGAATATAGTAAATACCAGCGTTATAATTTTCTCCTTTTATACTAACGCCTGCTTCTTCCAGTGCCTGTCTTGTAATATTCCATGCCGCATCAAAAGAATTTTTTATTTTCAGAACAGGTTGTCCATTATCATCTGTAGTTAACAGAGCCAATGATTTTGCATCTTCAGTTTCTACACGTTCAGGTGCGTTTGCAGTTTCCTTTTGCTGAATCAGATAGGTAAAAAACGCTTGTCTGAGATCATCTAACCGCTTAGCTTCAGACACAGTTAACTGTTTTTTTATGCTTTTATGCGATGATGCAGCAGCATGCTGTAAGTTCATTGCTATCTGCCAGCCGTCTACACCAGCAACAGTTTCTAAAGAAAAAAGTAGTTTCAGTGGTACCTCACTCATATGCTTGCTTTTTTTGCTGAATCGATGAACTACTTTAGTCATGATTCCTTTTTTTGCATTTTTTTTAGTGGTTACCCAGTCAGATATAATCATTTTGGATGCTTTATTTTGATAGCTGATGGCAAAGCTTTTCAATTGCAAAAAGCTCAGCATACTATTCCAGAGCAGGTTAAAATCAGCATTGCTTTGAATTACAATACCGACAGATGTATCAACCATCCGATAATAAGTGTTATCTGTATCAGTTACGCTATACACAGGCAAAGGTACTTTATTAGGTTGCAGAGGGGCTGTCCGGTTTGTTGCAGGCGCAGGAATCTGTATACTTTGCTCTGGAGGTACTAAATCCAGATACTTTGGAATAATTAACGGTTTATCTTCTTTTGCATTGACATAATCTTTTGAATAATCACGAAAATAGTTATTAAACCAGCAGCCTGATAGTTGTGATGTACTCATCACAAATAATAAACAGATCAGCCTTTTAACTCTCGTTTGCTTATACACGCCAGATCCTTTTTTATATTACATTTCAGACACAACAATACCGCTACTTTTCATCGCCTCACTCACGACAGGATGCGACTCAGATCGCAGAGGCATAAGAGGTAGCCGGATACCATTTTGTATTTTTCTCATTTTATTCAACGCCCATTTTACCGGAACAGGGTTTGCTTCAACAAATAATGCTTTGTTTAAACCAGATAATTGCTGATCAATTGCTTTTGCTTCTTCTGTATGACCCCTCAGGGTTTCACTACACATTTTGTGCATTTTTGCAGGAGCTATATTAGCTGTAACTGAAATAACCCCTTTTCCTCCGCATAGCATGAGTTCAAATGCAGTTAAGTCATCTCCTGAATAAACAGCAAAATTTTTTCCTTCCGCAGCATTGATTAACATCTTTGCCCGCTCTATATCGCCAGTTGCTTCTTTAATACCAATAATATTAGGATGATCCATTAAGCGTACCACCGTTTCTGGTAACAGATCAGTTATTGTTCTACCCGGAACATTATAGAGTATCTGCGCAACAGGAACACGCTCTGCAATACGATGAAAGTGTTGATAAAGCCCTTCCTGACCAGGACGATTGTAGTAAGGAACAACTAACAGGCAGGCATTGGCACCGAGTACTCTTGCCTGTTCTGTCAGGTAAATAGTTTGCTCTGTACTGTTTGTACCTGTACCGGCAATAACGGGAATACGTCCGTCTACTCTATCAATGACAAAACGCAGTATTTCAGTACGTTCTTTTTCTGTTAGTACAGGACTTTCTCCTGTTGTTCCAAGAACAACAATGGCATCAGTTTTTTCTTGTATATGCCAGTCTGTTAATAGTCCTAATGCTTTAAAGTCAATGGTTCCATCTGTAAGCATTGGTGTAATTAATGCTACGCAACTACCGGTAATCATATATTTTAACCTCTTAATAATTTATTGCAGCTCGGTCATTAATAACTGATTGTACATTACATAATAAAATATCTGAATAAATACATATTTTGAATTAACAATTAAATAAAGTATATTGAGT
>JAPORK010000451.1 GCA_026710285.1 Endozoicomonadaceae bacterium
ACCTGTTATTACAAGTCAAAGTTATACTTTTACACCTTTAAACAGATTGTCACAGATAAAAGAAGTATTACAAAACACAGATACACAACAGACGTTAAGTAAAACAGTTGCTTATCATTATAACAATATAAAAGTGCCTTTACGTTTGCAAGAGACAAAAACACAATGGAATCAACAAACACCAGTTACTCAACACCTTCATTATGATAGTGCCGGTAATATGACCATTGATGGAGAAGGTAATCATATAACTTATAATATTTTTAATCAGATTACCCGTATAGTTAAACCAGATGGAAAACAAAGTTATTATACTTATGATGACAACGGTTTGGAAAGGCTGGAAGAAAATGCTTCAGGGCGGCATTATCTTTTTTATAGCGGTAAAAAATTGATTAATGAAAAAGTAATCGGTGAAGATAATGATAGTCATATTATTGGTTATCACGGAACCGCAAGAAGCATCGATAATGTTATTCGTGAATATACAGAGCAAAACTACAAAAATGATATTGTTGGAATTTTAACAAAAACAACCGGAAATAACAGCCATCTGTATCAGTTAACGCAGCGCAATATTTACAGTCCGTATGGTATGGTATGGCATAATAAACCGGCTTTTCTTACGTTACCATTAAGAAACTCTTTTGGTTTTGATGGTGAACATACTGACCCTGCCACCGGATGGCAGTTTCTTGGCGCAGGTCACCGAACGTATAATCCTCGGCAACGTTATTTTGTAAGTGAAGATCCGGCAGGGAACGGATATGCTTTTGCCAGCAATAATCCAGTCATGAAAACAGATCCTTCAGGTAATATGTCTAAATCACTTAAAAGAATGATAAAGATATTTAGAAATATAAATTCGCTTGGTGCTATCAACTCTTCTAATAATCTGGTAAGAGGTTTTGGGTCATTGGCTATGATCATATTAAGTTCAGCATTTATAGTTGGGAGTATGATTGTTTGGGGAGCTTACTGGCCAGCAGCTATAACTACAGCAGGTATGATTCCCTGTGCTGTTATATCTGCCACTGCTTCTCAGATACCTGAAAATAAAGGGCTGAATATTGCAGCAGCTGTTGTAGGTACTCTCCAGCTTTCTGCTATTGTTGTTCCGATTGCAGCAACAATATCGTTGGAATTATTATATTGCTGCTGTTCTTTAGGGTCTTTGGGTGCTGTTGAAGAAGCAACAAACACAATAAGTACTGCAGATTCGCTTTCAATAGCTGAAAATATTGAGATGACAGGTTTAACTAATACAGAGCAATCAATGACTGCATTGGAAAACCGACTGCTGCGTGATGCAGAAGATCTTTTTGTTAGGAAAGACGATGGTGGCTACTTAAACATGGCTGATCATAATAGTATGCAACGAGCGTTATTATCTATAATTGATCATACAGGAGTCAATGAAAATAACAATGCAGGAACAGTGCTCTCTGCTGCTATGCTGAATAATAAGTCGTTGAAGATTTCAAAATTAGAAGAATTTTTGAGTGCACAGGAAGACTTTCCAATTGCCTCAGCTGGATACAGAAATGCTTTTAAAAGTGTAATGGCTTCTTTAGATATACCTGCTGTGACTTTGGAAAATAATACATTTGTTCTTTCTGATTTATTTCCTCTTTCTGCAACAGAGAGTATAACAGCTATTGTAGGTAAAAATAGTATAAGCCTTATACAGGCAAACAATGATCAGTTCATTCCATACGTAACTAATGGCATTTTTAGTTCACAGGTATATAATTATGATCAGGTTATGGAACCTCTTTTCGATTCTTTTGGAAAGTTATTTATTTATGAGTATTATCGAATCAAATAATTTTATGATTTTGTAAAATAAATCATTAGCATTTTTTTACATTATTGATCGGTTAAAATTATATTATAATGCACATGAGATAATTAATATTTTTCATAAATGGACCTGATAATTTTAGTGTAATATTTATTTCAAAATATAAATATTCAATTGTGTTCCTATATCAATATTGTTCATATCAAAATAATTGTTATTTTAGTGATAAATAATATTAATGCTTAATTTGGTCTAAATTGCAATGATAATACTCAACAAACAAAGAAATGATAAATTATTTATTGAATATGTAAAAATTTTTAATAATAACACCATTCATTTTACCGTTTTTCTCTTCTTTGTAATTATATTATTTTCTTTTGAAAAAATCAGTTCTGCAACAAATTCACATAGCGTATCCAGCCATACAATGGATAAATATGATAATGCAACTTTAAGTTTACAAAAAGGCAATAATAAACAACAACGCTATGGTTCCTCTGACAGTAATACAGAACTATGGTCTAATGCCTTTAATTTTGAAAAATCCTGGGGAACATCGGTAGATCCACGTACAGGTATATTAATGGTCCACTTTAAAGTGGGTGGGCATTTAAGTAATATAGGGCATGGTCCGGATATCGATTTACAAATTAATTATAACAGTAATACTATTGCAGACTCTGATGGAATAGGTAAAGGGTGGAGCTGGAATTTAACGCATTTCAATCGTACAACAGATCAGTTAACAACAGCAAAAGGACAAAGTTTCTGGTTACATCAAACTAAAAGAAATCACTGGCAGCCGCTTTACCATAAATTGTATGATATTAAAATTGATGGAGACAAAAGTAGACACTTTACAATTACTCATGCCAATGGTTTAAGAGAAATATTATCACATGATGGTTATGAGACTCGACTGGAGCAACAGAACGGCTGGGGTGTTAATTTTATCTATTATCCAGGAACACATTTATTACAATCAGTTATAGACGATAGAGGAAACAAAATAATCATTGATAGAAGTCAAGGTAATTTGGATATTATCAGTAATAGGAGTGATGGCAAATCCGCAATCATACGTATTGAAAGTCATAATAATAAACCTGCTAAAATGATTTTTCTTTCAGATCATAATTCTAAAAATCTATCTGTCAATATAAATTACAATAGCCATTTTTTGACGCATGTTATATATCCTTCCGGATTAGAGAAAAAATTCACATTTAATTGTACTGATGCTATGAAGGTACCTTCATCATTGTTAGGTCATTTCTATTCTTTATGCGTTGTTACAGCTGAAGAAGCAGATCCTGGTGTCGGACAACCTGTGATGAAGGTTCATTATTTTTATTCCCATGCAAACATCAATGGGCATAATTATCTTGGATTTAACTCAGGACTGACCACTGTAGCAGGCAGTAAAAGAGATGTTTTATTTGATTCCCCTGCTGATTATTCATACCGTACTATTAAGGACAATGGATTGGTAAAAGAAATATATACTTATAATAAGTATCATCTGCTGATTGATGATAAACTCATCAGTAATCATACCGGAAAAACATTATCAGAAACAGAGAATTTTTTTTGTAATACAAAAGTACCGGATGGTTGTTCACAAACCAGTTTTGCAAAACTCCCTGTTACTTACAGTTTGCCATTGAAAATAGTTACCCGACTTTGGGGTGGTTCATCTGGTCGTCCTGCTGTGATTACTGTTACCAGGGCATATAACAGTTCAGGACAGATTGTGCAAAGTAAAGATGCTTATGGTCGAATAACATTTACACATTACTGTCCTGTTAAAGGAGATATTGCCTGCCCTGCTGAACCCCATGGATGGTCTTTTAATACACTACCTGAATCAGTTATATTTTATCCTGCTCCTGTTGCTACTAACACGCAACTGTTAACTCCTAATACCCTCTATAATTTTTATCGAAAGCAAACTAATTTAAATGGTAACGGATACATATTAACATTAGATCATCAGATTCGTAAGGCAGGTCATCAGCATGTTATATTCAGTCGTCGTTATTATACAGACCAGAGAAATGTGCTCACTTATGGATTATTAAAACAGACTATTCTGACAGATACAACAGTTAATTCACCACATGCGATTATTCATGATTACAATTATACTCAATATCAGAAAAATCATAGTCGCACTACTGATATAAGCATTGAACTTAGTTCCGATAAACGGCAACAGCTTTCTTCTGTTACTTCCAGTCTGTTCACTAACCAGATACTTGAAAAAGTTAGTAATGGTAGATACAAAAAAAGAGATTATTACTATGATGCACTTGGTCGGCTTGTTCGAACTGATTTGGATAAAGGTACTGCTTTTGCTGCAACCCTGCACTATCAATATGTGCTTTCTCCCGGGAATAATCACTTCATTGTGACAAAGGTCAATGGATTACAGCAAAAAATTATCTTTGATAATGCCGGACGTGAACTTATGCGTTTTAATGAAATGATCTCAGCTTCAGGTGATGCTATACCAGGACATTGGCAGCTTAAAAAGTCTTTACACTATGATAGTTATGGTCGTGTAATTGAGAAAAAATATTACAGACAAGAAAATACAGGTCAGCTTTATGCGTTAAAAACAGTGAAAAGCTATGATGATATGGGGCGTATTAGTCATATTAATTTACCTGATGGGGAAACAGATTTTCGTTTATACGATAACCCTGATCGTTGTATAGTCAGCTACCGAAAAAACAGTCAGAAAGAACGTTCTTCTGTTTATATTGTACAAGGAAACTTACTGGATAAGATAACAAAAAAACGCGTTATTCCTGCTTCTTCTGATCCGCTTCCTGCAG
>JAPORK010000468.1 GCA_026710285.1 Endozoicomonadaceae bacterium
AACGGTCCAGAGCGGTGAGCAGCATCCTGTCGAAACGGCCCGGGTTTTTATTGCATAATATGAAAACATAGATTAATTTATATGGCAGATTTTTGCGATGAATCAACATAAAAAAGTTATTATTTATACACTAAAAACGTGCGCCTATTGTGTTAAGGCAAAGCAATTATTACACGATAAAGGAATCACCTTTGAAGAAATTTCGGTAGATAATAATCCTGAATTACGGCAGCAGCTGGCAAAAAAAGCAGGCAAAACATCGGTACCACAAATATGGATAGGTGATTTCCATGTTGGTGGATGTGACGATCTTTACATTGCTGATTCAGCTAACAAACTTGATGGTCTGCTAAGCAATACAGGATAAATTGTGTTATTATAAATATTTTTATGCGGTTGCTTTTTTCTGCATAAAAAAATTCCTTTTGTATGTAAGCTTCACGCTTAACAGCGCGGGTTTTTTCAGACTTTTTATTAAATCAGGATAACTGAATGGAAAATCAAAATAACGACCATCAAAAAACTGTCAAAGATCAGCAACCACAATTTGCACTTCAGCGTATTTATGTAAAAGACATATCTTTTGAGTCACCTAAATCTCCGCTTCTTTTTAAACAAAACTGGAAGCCTGAAATAAAGCTTGATCTTAATACTTCAAATAACAAACTGGATGAAGATGATTTTTATGAGGTCATACTTTCTTTGACTGTAACAGTAAAAACTGAAACAGAAACTGCTTTTGTTGCTGAAGTGCATCAGGCAGGTATCTTTTTAATTTCTAATTTAGCAGAGACCGAATTACAACATACTCTGGGTGCATTTTGTCCCAATATTTTGTTTCCTTATGCCAGGGAGACAATTGACAATCTGGTTGTTCGTGCCAGTTTTCCCCCTGTTATGTTATCTCCGGTTAATTTTGATATGCTGTATGAGCATGTGCTGCAGGAAAAGAAAAAATCAAAAAAAGCGGATGCTGGTGCTGATGATACCGTAATTTCTATACAATAAAAATTATTGTAAAATCGTATAGCTTAGGTTATCGATTACAGTAACTGTTGTTCATATTGACGGGCAGGTATTTCAGATGCTGATTGCAGGTAAACTAGCCGCTGAATCGAAATTTAGCATCTGAAGGCAAATCAATAGTATAAAAAAAATTTTCTATGGGTCAGGTAGTACGACAGAGGTTTTCTTATTTTGAGTCGTCTGGCTGAGTTTAAACAGGTACGCTGAAAAAAATAAAAACCTCTCCGAATTGTCGAATTTGTTGACATACCCTTAAGCCCTGTGGTCAAAGGCGGTAGCTTCGAAAGTATTGTAAGGCGTACCACTTTAATGTGGTCATGCACAATTACACTTTTCTCTGCTTCCTGCTGTTAGTATCAAAATGGTTTTGGGATAATGACCATAATCGAACAAATCAGAGAGATCAGTTATAATTATACTGCTACTCCCTAAACAAAAACAAGTTTTTTATATTAACAATTTATCTGTTTAGCTCTTCTAGTTATATACAGAGCCTGTTATGGTGTATAAAACAGGCTGTCATTTAGTTATTTCTTTCGTGATGATTTACGCTTCTTTTTTTTAGGCGTAGTTGTTTCTTCCAGTTGAAAGTCAATATTTCTTTCTTCAATATTAACGCGGACTATTCTTATACGTAGTATATCACCCAATGAAAATATACGGTTTGTGCGCTCTCCGGTTAGCCTTTGTTTGGCATGATTAAAATGGTAATAATCTTTTGGAAGGCAGCTTATGTGCACAAGACCTGATACATAAAGATCATTTAGCTCAACGAATAAACCAAATCCGGTTACAGATACGATGGTACCCGAATACACCTCACCTAGATGTTGTTGAATATACTGGCATTTTAATGCTGTAATCATGTCTCTGACAGCTTCATCTGCTCTGCGCTCAGTCATTGAACATTCATTAGCCAGCGTTAGCATCGTCTTTTTATCGTAGGGATAAATCTCCTCTTTTTTAAGTGCTTTGGCACCGGGCACTCTACAAATCATTTTTGATGAAATAGCTGATCTGATAATGTAGCGGATAGCACGATGGACCAGCAAATCTGGGTAACGTCTTATAGGCGAGGTAAAGTGTGCATAAGCTTTGTAAGCTAAGCCGAAGTGACCTGAATTATCCGGATGATATTCTGCCTGACTCAATGATCTTAGTAGCATTGTCTGTACAATACTGGCATCTGATCGCTTTTGAATGCTGAAGAGTAACTGCTGATAATCAGCCGGTGTTGGTTTTGCTTTTCCAAAAAAATGTAAACCAAATTCTTTCAAAAAAGTATGCAGTGATTTTAACTTTTGATGATCAGGTCCTTCATGAATCCTAAATAAAGCAGCCAGTTTATGTTTTTCTAAAAATTTTGCGGCAGCCTGATTTGCACACAACATACACTCTTCAATAAGTTTGTGTGCATCATTACGCTCAACGGGTATGATAGATTTAATTTTGTGCTGTTCATCAAATATAATGCGTGTTTCTACTGTATTAAAATCAATAGCCCCCCGCTGTTCACGCATTTTTCTGAGTGTTTTATACAGATCATAAAGTGTGTTGATGGGAGGCATTAATGTATCAAACTGTTTACGACATTTTTGTATATTCTTTCTGTTTCCTGATACGCCAAGCATTGCAGCGACCTGATTATAAGTTAACCTTCCCTGTGAATGGATAACACCTTCATAGAAAACAGACCGGCTCAGTCTTCCGTTGGCGCTGATTTTCATCTCACAAACCATAACAGGGCGATCTTCATTTGGTTTTAATGAACAAAGATTATTAGATAATTTTTCAGGTAGCATAGGAATAGTTTTATTGGGGAAATAGACAGAATTTCCTCTTTTTTGTGCTTCCTGATCTAACAGACTTCCCGGGGTTACATAGTGAGAAACATCAGCAATAGCAACGTACAGTTTCCAACCTCCGCTTCGTTTTGTTTCAGCATAAACGGCATCGTCAAAGTCTTTAGCATCTTCACCATCTATTGTTACAAAGGGGAGATGGCGTAAATCAATTCGGTTTGCTATCTCTTTTTCAGGGAGAGTATCAGGAATTTTTTTAGTGAATGTAATTATTTTTTTTGTCCATTGGTGAGGGATGTTGTAGCTGCGCAATGCAATATTGAGTTCTTTTTCTGTTTTATTTGCAAAATCAAGTATTTCAGTAATAACGCCTGTTGCCAGTTGCTGTGAATCAGGATATTTTTTTATTTTTATAACCACATCCTGACCCGTCGAAGGTCGAAGTTTGCCTGGAATTACTTCAATTTTATTACCCATACGGTAGCTATAAGGAGAGACAAACTGTTGACCATTCTCTTTATGAAAGATACCGATAACTTTTGTAATTTTACGCTTAATAATTTTAATAATCTGGCATAAGTACTGTTTTTTTTCATTAATTCCCATTTCTTTTACAATGAGTTTGTCTCCATCGAACAGCGATTCCATTTGTTTGGGGGGCAGAAAGAAATTTTCGCCGTCATCATCAGTAATTAACAGACCAGAACCATTATAATTTCTATAAACACAACCAGAAATATTTTTTGCTTTATTTGGCAAACAAAAAGTATTGCTACGATTTTGAATAAGCTGCTTGTCTTTGCACATAGCAATTAAGCGACGTCTTAATCCTTCGGTCTGCTCAGGGTGCTTTAATGCAAAATTTTTGCATAAATCCTGGTAGGACAGTGGCTTATTTTGTTTTTGTAAATAATTAATTATAAAAGCACGTCCTGGTGCAGGATAGTTGTACTTTTCTGCT
Organism: Endozoicomonadaceae bacterium; assembly: GCA_026710285.1. Classification (GTDB taxonomy): domain Bacteria; phylum Pseudomonadota; class Gammaproteobacteria; order Pseudomonadales; family Endozoicomonadaceae; genus JAPORK01. The sequence goes on from JAPORK010000468.1 coordinate 3,790, forward strand.
TCTGTTTGCGCATCAGGGTCTTTACTCTTCCACCAGTGAGGCATAATTTTTTCCTGAATAAATAAAGTATCATTATATGCTTTTCATTACAAAATGATATGTGATATGCAAATAATCTACTCTGTTGATACTACTTTTGTTATAAAAATATTAAAATTATTTTAGTTAATGCCATGGATATTTTTTGTAAGTTGATCTTTTATTTTTATCTAAATAGTTAAATCATAATGACTTGCAGTTGATTGTTTTTAAATAAAATTGTTTTATAATCAATGTTTTATGGCATTTTTTTATTGTTGTTAGTTCAGATATTAAAAGGAATTACTTTAAAATAAAGTGCTGGTAAGTTTTGTGTTTTTGTTACTGCCAGGAATAAATCAGACAAGTCTACACAATAAATTATTTTAGTGATAAAAATTAAAAATTTGCTTTAATGTATAAATTTGAAATGTTCATAAGCTGGTATTGTAATTTTTGCAGAATTCATACTAACAAAATATAATTTTGGACAAAATCAAATACCGCTCTGATTTTAATGATGATTTATATTTACAATACTTCAGATAATTTTTTAAACTTTTGATTTTAAAAAGATTTATTTTTGTTCTGCTGCAAAAAATATCTCTGAAAATTTATCGCTTACAATTTAAGCCATGGTGGATTTTTAAAAACTGTCCGAAGTATTGTATTTATTGTTGGTTGTGAAAAAATACCACATTCATTGAATTTCAGATTGATTTTGTTATCTGACACGCCGTAAAACTCCGTCCTTCAGGGTCTGTCTTTTATACACAAATTTCTAACAAAAATTTCAGATAAACAGAGCAGTAAATGCAGGTAAATTAAGACAATTTCA
>JAPORK010000094.1:0-2785 GCA_026710285.1 Endozoicomonadaceae bacterium
GGGAAGATGACACACCTTTAACACCTACTGCCCCTCCCCGGGAAGATGACACACCTTTAACACCTACTGCCCCTCCCCGGGAAGATGACACACCTTTAACACCTACTGCCCCTCCTTGGGAAGATGAAAACTCTGATAATTTGTCTGAGGATCTTCAGTCTAAATCTCATAATTCAAAAAAATAATAACAGCGTTCATTGATAATTAAGTTAACCATATCAGCAGATCATCTAAAAGCTACAGAAAAGCACAGAATAAATTTTCATTATTGATGTATCATTTTACTAGCTTAACAGTAATGTATTGCTTTGCATAAAGTCTTAGGATGCAACTGAGAGCTCACAATAATATCCTTAATAAGAGCAGATGCCATAGTTTTACAATCTTTGAGATTAATATATGACTTGAATTTTGGACATTCTGCGCTGGCAAGACTTGAAGCAACCGAATCTGAATGGCTTTTAACGTTTTCAATGTTTTTTGCCTGACTTGCAGAACCAATAAAAATTGCAAACATGAAATTTAATATAAGAACCGATACAATTTTTTTTGCTTTATTTGATTTCATTTTTATCTCCCCAAAAATAAGATAATACTGTTTTTGTTTTTGCTTGTATTGATGCTGCATTTTAAAGAAATGTTACAGCAGTTTTTAATAAATACTGAATAAGTTGTTTATTTTTATAAATATAACTGATTACAACTCAAAACAGCAGAACTTATCTTTGTTATTAGTTAAAAATCAGTTTCTTATAAAAAATTTCGCTATCTTAAAATTAATTATATTTGTTATATTAGAGTACTGCTCCAGGTAAGACAGAACTGGCTCAGTACTTCACTGGTTAATTTTTATGTGATTTTTTGCAAAAGCTTAAAGTTTCACATAGTTTTTGTGCGTTTGGTTTCCATGTTGAAACATCCTGTAAGAGTTTGGAAATTATTAAAGAGCATGTATTCTGACTTGCAAATGATGCAAATTTTGGACACTCTGCTTTCGCAATTGATTTGGCAATAGAATTATGGTTCTTTTTTATTTGATTTATCGCATCCGGAATACCATTTCTACAGACAATACAGGTCACCTCTTTTTTAATATCTGTATTTGTGTGGCTGTAGCCTTCTCCGATAAAAGCCATCGACATAATAGTAAACATTAATAGTATATATTTCATCTATTTCTCCTGTATAAGATAGGTAAAAATCATAGATAATTACAACAGCTTCATAAAAATTATGTGTTGTAATTTAAAAGTATATAAAAGCAAATATGTTTAAAGAAAAATATAGGTTGATAATATTTTACTAAACATATTAATTAATAGAATGTCTTTAATTTTAAAAAATGATAAATTTCGATGAATTACACTCTCAATACCTGATTTTAGTACTCTTTTAATATAGTTGCAATCATGATATCAGGTTAATCAATTCACTAATTTATTACAAGTCTTCGGCTGCATAATATTATATACCAATAAATTTTCACCCTCCTTTTGTGTTTAAATTTTATTTCAACATGATATATTTTAAAACTAATATAGTTAGTATTGTGTTAAAAAAATGAACATAAAAGATAAAGAATATTTAGTAAGATAAAAGTGTATCTGCAAATGCACAATCATATCAAAAAAAGATTTCAGCACTATCAGATACATCCTGTTTTTCGGGTGCAGGCGCCTCACAGGAAGCATTTTACCACTTTAAATACACTAAAAAAATCAACTTTGATATTTTCTGATATGTTTTAACGTAGCCTCTGGTTACCTGTTAACTTAAAAAAACAAAGTTCGAAGTCAGATTTACTAAATTTAACAATTTAATTATTTCAAAGTAAATCTTCTTTAAGTTTTGACACATCAAAATAGTAATAAGTTCATCTTTAGCAAACAAAAGGCATTATTTTTATGAAGCAACTATTTTTTTTTCTTCTAACCATTATTTTCTATATAACAGATTGTGCATATGCTCACACAATCAACTCAAATTACGGCACCAAAGGACACATTTTTTTCAGCAGCCTCAGGTATGTTTTTAGCATTCAGCGAAATGGTAATACAGACAATAATGAGAAAGCAATGAAAACATGCCACGATGCACTAAGTGATCTGTCGTTAAAGCTTTATTTGAAGATCACCTACGACAATACCGATCCGAAATTTATTCTTATCAAAGATAATGGTTTCAGTTTATCTGCAATATTGTATCCCGCCGGTCTGATGCACAATAAAACTTCTTATGCTGCTTCCTATGGTCTTTCCAGTGCAAAATTCAATAACTACAGAGCCACTAATATTTCCGTATCATTAGCACAGACAGAAACGATAATGCCAATAATACAAATTTTATTTTCTTCTACAAACTCAGAGCAACGATGTATTTTATCAAACACCCGGCACCCGTGTTAAAATTATGATTCTCGGGTATAAATGATTCTGAAACATGCTGGAACATATTACTCTTCATTTATTAGTTATATGTCGTTTTCTTCATTAACATTGGAATACTCAGATTAATCTGCTAAACTCTGGTTTCTTAAATAAATATATTTTCATTAAGAGCAATAAATATATTTTTATATCAAAACATTAAAACAATAAATTTCATTTTTAATAAATCCATAGGTTTTTTTCTATGAAACAATTTTTATCTCTTTTAATTATTATTTATTATATAACAGGTTTTGCATATGCTAACAAAATCGAATCAAATAAAGATCTGAACGATCACTCTTCTTCCTGTAACACCTGGTTTAATAAAACCTGGTTTGCTTCTGGCATTCTTCCAA
>JAPORK010000094.1:2820-4633 GCA_026710285.1 Endozoicomonadaceae bacterium
TGTAAAAAGGTATTGAGCATCCCCTTAAAAAAGCTTTATATGCAGGTGTTTTATTCTGACTCCAATCCGAATTTCATTGATGTAAAAGATAATGGTCTTGGTTTGTCTGCAACACTGCAACTGCTACCCCTGATGTATAATAAACTTTCTTATGCATCCTCTTATAGTCAAACCAACACAAAATTTTTTAGTGGCTATGCACCCACCAGAATTATAGTGAAGCTTGCACATTCAAAGAAGCGAAACCCCAAAATAGATATCTTATTTTCTTCCAAAACATCAAATTGTAAATGCGTTCTGTCAAACGACAAAAATTATGAGTAAAATTGTTATTTTACAGACTTGACCTTCACCTATCTCTAAAGAGAGTAATTCCAAAAAACAGACTCATACCCTTATGCATATATGGACACCTCTCTGATTGCAAATAATTGATTAACTATATTTGGTTTACGATCATATATTCGGTGTCTTAAGTAATGGCTTATTTTAATGGTCATTGAGACATGATGAATTCCAAACTTCATCTCCTTATCAAATGTACGGCTTAGACAGAGATGTTTTTACATGAGAGCTACTTTTTGGTGATCAACAGGAGGTATCCAATGCATTACCCTTTATCAAAAGTGCTATGGCTTATAAGCAAAAGGAAAGACCTGAGACTAAAGCTATGCTGAAACTGCTTTCACAATAACATCACGAAGAACGGTAATATACCCATTCAACTTCAAAATTCCGGGTTTTAATTTTTTATAATCCTTTAATAGCAACCTCTTATGACAAAACTTTTTCTTGAGTTCAATTCTTAACTTTAATAATGTTGTGAAATAGAATAAAAATGTATTTTAAATGACTTATTACAATGCAATACTTTGGAAAAATTTTTATAATTTGTATATTCTAAAATTACAATTCATTATTATTGCTCAGGGTTTGATAGGCTAAGATCCTCAAAAAAATGAAAGATTAAATTTACTATGACTAATAACCAGTTAGTCCTGAAACATGCATTATTACAGGCAAACTTACTGCAATTAAACTTCAGAATACAGCAGAGAATTAGCTATAAACAAGATACACAGAAAATTTTATTTCTGTTTTAGGTTCTGTTGATGTTTTGTCATATCATTTCACTATAAAATTATAGTAAATTGATATTTGCGAATTATGTTATATCAGGCTGAACTTTGCTCTTTGAAAAAACACACTAATAAAAGCAACAAAGGGTATTTTATGAATTACTTTTTTAAAGTTATCTGGTTTGTCTTATCGGTAATATTAGCACTGCCTACTCATGCAGCAGATGGCGAAGAACACAAATATGCAGGTCAGTTACTTTTTACTCATATAGATTCATTGGAAGAGACCTCTCTTGGTACTATCAGCAAATACCTGGACGCCAACCCAGGGCTTATAAATCAGTTGATAGATGATGTTAAAGCCCCAGGTATACAAATGACACCCTTAACTTATGCCATTTTATATACCCGAAATAAAGATTTTGTTGCAATGCTGGTTAATAAACATAATGCTGATGTTAATAAGCCTGCATCTGATGGAAGAACGCCACTAATGCTAGCAGTGAATAATCAGGCTACCAGAGTTGCTCTGATGTTACAGGAAAAAGGTGCTTTTCCTGTTAATCTGCAATTTATTAAAGAAGAAGAGATATTACAAGAAACCAATGAGAAAATATTAGAGCAGTTTATAGAGGACAATTTTTCAGAAGAGCAAAAACAGCAGCTGGATGCAAAAAAACAACAACTTGAAGAAGAAGCTAAGCAGGAGTTACAGCAAGAAGCAGAAACAACTG
>JAPORK010000270.1:0-1919 GCA_026710285.1 Endozoicomonadaceae bacterium
CTCCATGTATTTCTTCAAGATCTTTTCTTGTTTCTTTTGGATTATAAGGTCCATACAAATTTTTAGAGCTGCTATTAACAGAGGAAGGTTTATCAATTTTACCTATCGAAGTTGGTGTCCCTTCACAAGCTGAAACATCGCCCTTTTTCCCTGACTTAAGTGTATCTGATAGATTTTTAGCTCCTTTTTTTGTCTGGTCAACCGCTTTATCAATCTGCTTGATGCCTGCTTTAACCACTGTTCCACCAAGTTGCTTAGTGGTCACATCAAGAATAACTTCAACGGCTGCCCGTCCGGCGGCACTATACCAGTCAAAGTCTTGTGGATTATCAAATGAATCAAAAACAGCTTTTCCTTTATTTGAGTGAAATTCTTCGGTTGCCTGTTGAAATCCTTCTTTTACTTCTTCAGTGCCTGCTTTAGCACCCATTGCGTATAAAGGTGTAAAGACAGCGGCTGAACCCAGGCTGGCACCAGAAAGCGCAAAACCTCCTGCAACGGAAGTACCAGCGGTTGTTCCGCCATAAATCATTTTAACCAGTCCGGTGGCACGATGGATAGCTTCATCATTGCGATCACACCAATCTGCAACTGCATCCAGTGATGAATAATCAAAGAGTTCGGTACGCTTTAATGTCTCCTGCTCTTCACAACATTCAGCACCCCGATCATATAGCGCCTTCAGTTGTTCATAATACTCATCATCTTCAGGTACACCATTAATCACCCGACGTAAATAGAAGCCAGCCGCTAAAAAACGACTTTTCTCTTCTTCCGTTTTATCCTTTATTATTTCCTGTAATGCTTTTGCCTGGTTTGCATGAAATGTGGCATTGTACTGATGTACGGTTTCAGCAATTTCATTGGCATGCTCAATGTCTTTAGCATCACCACCTGCCAGCATGATAGCTGTAGCACTGATAAGTCCGGCGATTTTTTTTCTACGTTGTTCATCATCAATATGATTGATTAAGGTATCACCACTAAGCTCTGCAAGTGCTGCTGCCAGTGCACCTGTGGCAAACTCATCACCCTCCAGCTTCGCTTTGACACCACCTGCCAGTGCATGAGTCAGTGTTTTGTTGAAATCTTCCTGATGGAATTCAAAATGATTGCCGATGGACGTGCATATCTGTTGATGTAATTGATTCAGCAGATTTGATTTTAAGGCATCTTGCAGATTATCAGTAAAATCACCACCTATGGTAGCCGTATTCATTGTGGCGCTAACACCTGCATGAGCAAAGCTTTTTGCCAGCGTAGCTTTAAAGCGATCACCAGGATCAGCACCGTGTTTAGCATCAGGCAGATATTGATCCACTTGTTTCAGCAAACCAGCAGTCAGCATACTATTGACAATGCGTTTAACATTCTTGCTTTGTCCCAGCTCTTGCAATACTTTGCCTACATCACCCTGATTATTAATGGCACTGACGCTGGCAGTACCGACTAAACTGGTAAAACCCGCAGAGTTCATGGTGCCCGCTATCCCACCTATGGCAGCCTCAATCTCTGTTGCTATACCACAGGTTGCAATGCCTGCTGCAATACTGATTAATGCAGCAGCTTCCGGTGTTAATCCCTGTGCTTTATGTTTCCAGTGTTTGTGCGCTTCTTCAATCGGTTCCCACTCTACATCTGGATTATCCCGGAGTTGTGCAATCCACTGAAGTCCATCTTGTTGCTGTACCAGATCAATACTGTCTTGTAATGACTGGTTGTGAGATTTAACCTGAACATGTACGCCCTCGTTGGCTGATAACTCAATATTCTCAGAAGCAAGAAAATATGAGGGAATAAATTTTTTTAAGGATTTTACAAATGGTTTAAAAAAAGAAAAAATAGAATCGGGTAAAGTGTTTTTCTTTAGATTTTCCTGCTCTTTGGAATTTTCAGAGGGTTTCTCAATATAAATTTCT
>JAPORK010000270.1:1929-4615 GCA_026710285.1 Endozoicomonadaceae bacterium
GGTAGCAACACCTTTTCATCAATAGATCCTTTCTCTTTGCTACTTTGCCAGAGTGCATTTTTAGAGGAGCGGGAGTGAGATTCGCTGTGTGATTCTGTTACAGACTGTATGATTAATTTATCTTCTGCATGGGCTTTGACTTTTTCAGCTGTCAGAACAGCACTTTGCAGCGTTACATTTTTTTCAGCATCAATATTCAGCTGCTTTCCTGCTGTTATATGTGGTCTGGCATATGTGACATCGCAATAGTCATCAACGGACTCTTTTTTACTGCTACCAAAAAATTCCTTTTTTTTCTTTTTCTCGTGGGTATGTGTCTTACAATAACCCTCTTTTGATAAGAGCTGTGTATTGCCTTGTGCTTTAATGTTTACATTATTTCCTGCGGTAATACTTGCTTCAATAATTGTGTCTCTTCCACTTTGAGTCGATATATTACCACCGGCATGGATCGTATTACCTTTCCATCGCAGACTTTCACTGGAGAAAGAGGATTTATTATCAATGTCATTTATACGTTTATAGATTGGTATTGAATCAAAAATAAGGTCTTTATCAGCATGAAAAGTTATATCATTATTAGCGGTTATCTCAGCAGCAGTGAGTTGGGTATTTTTTGATTCTAGTAAAACATTATTACCATGGATTGCAGTTACAGGCTCTACTATTGTGTTAAAATACTCACTGGTATCGTCTATATTTAATGTATGAGCTACCGTCTGACTGATGATATCACCCGACGTACATATAGAAACATCACCATACCCGCTTTGTATTGTTCCACTGAGGTTCATGAAATCACCATCAAGAGAACAATAAACACCTGTAGTGCCTTCTATTTTAGCACACTCATTAAAAAGGCTATATTGGTTGTCACTTTGCTCAAATAAATGTTTTATTTCATCAGGTTTACATTTTTGCGTTATTTCTCTACAACCTTAATTTTTGCAGGTTATCTTCGTTGTACCGCATGCTTTAATGGATCCTTCACAGTCACCAACATTGTAAGTTTCTGTTTTATCACATACCAAATAATTCTTTTTCTTAGGACAATGAAAACGAGGCATCAGATCAACTGCACTTTGGTCGGCTATTCTCTTGCTATTTTTGACTGATCCTGGTAACCAGTCGAGTTTGCAGGCCTTTTTATTAAACTTTTCTTTTATCCGTGCAGGATGACATTCATCTCCTTTATCGGTATAACCTCTCTGTTCTTTTATGAAGGTATGTTTTGTTTCTTTAGGAATAAAACCCTGATTGTGTAATCGGTTTGAATTAATGTTAATATTGCCGTATGAAAGGATGTGGCTAAACTGATTATGAACATAGTTACTGTTAATGGATAAATCTCTACCGGCAACCATAAGCCCGGGCTGTGAATCCTGCTCAATACAGTCGGTCGTATAATCTGTACAAACGGGTTGGGTATAAAGTTTGTTTTTTTTACGGTATTCCTTCTGAAAGGTGACAGGATCAGCAGATTTACGCTGTACTGATTTAAATATTTCTTTTCTGTTAATAACGCTTTGTGCATTAATCTCCATGTCACTTCCATCACCACTTATAATGGATCCGGAACTATTATTTAATGAATTGCATTTATTTCTCTGTTCATCTTTACCAATAAAAACACCTTGTCCCCCTGCCAGTTTTCCTTTGTTATTAAGATCACCCGGGAGGTAACAAGCTAATTTATCTTTCACTACTATTATACTTTGGTTGTCTAAAGAGTCTTCGAGAAATAGTGTCAGATTTTTTCCTGAAGTTAACTTTCCTGTATCATCACTATTAAGCTGACGGGTCTTCAAGGTTAAATTGCAGTTGCTGCTAATAGCAGCTCCATGAGAATTGTGAATTTCTGTGGCTTCAATAGAACTATTATCCTGCTCACCCGTGATTGAGATCTTTCCGCCGTCGTTATGAAGCGCACCGGTGAGAGCTGCGTTCAGTTTCTCTGCCTGAACAGATCCGCCATCGTTATGAAGTTCACCCGATAAAGTCATTTGATGACTGGTGAATATACCGTCTTCACCATTATGTATTAACACTTTATTGTAATCAATCAGATGACCATTACTCTTCACCTGACCGTCATTATTAACCAGAGATTGTGTAGACAAGTTCAGAAGACCCTGACCTGTATGTTGAATTTTACCTGACTGATTTTGAATTATTGAGGATTGCAGATTGAATTCAGAAGTGTTAACTATTATTTCTCCATCTTTTTCATTGATGATTTCACTGGCGTTCAATGAAGTTGTACCAGTTTTACCATTGACCAGAAGCTGACCGCCACTGTTATCAAATTTTTGCAGATTGGCTTGCAGATTTTCTGTTTTGATTTGTCCATTTTCATTGTTAATAGAGTCAGATACGTCCATTATTGTGGCCCAAAGAGTTCCTTTATTATCTAACTGATTACAATTAACGTTCGCTGTCTCTGGTAAAAAAGTTCCTTGATTATTGAATTGATTACAATTAACGTTCGCTGTCTCTGGTAAAAAAGTTCCTTGATTATTGAATTGATTACAATTAACGTTCGCTGTCTCTGGTAAAAAAGTTCCTTGATTATTGAATTGATTACAATTAACGTTCGCTGTCTCTGGTAAAAAAGTTCCTTGATTATTGAATTGATTACAATTAACGTTCGCTGTCTCTGGTAAAAAAGTTCCTTGATTATTGAATT
>JAPORK010000137.1 GCA_026710285.1 Endozoicomonadaceae bacterium
TGATATTTATTGTAAGTTCTAATCTGCTTAACAAGTCCGTTATCTTCTGTCGTTTTATAAGTATAATTTACTGGTGCTTCAAACAGAACATCTGTAGTCATACCTGGCAATTGTTCCAGCCCTGAGTTGAATCCAAGATAGTTGTGTTCATTATGGCTGCTCTGATCATATGCATAGCTAATAACACTTTTGGGTTGAAAAGATCCGGGATTTATAATTTCTCTGACCACAACACATGAAGCATTTATTCTGCTGTCGTTATTTAATGCTATTTTCATCGCATTATTGCAATCATAAGTGATACGCTTCTCTATACCAGAAGAGTAATGGAGACTGTTAAGCAGATTGTTGTTGTAATTAATGTAAAGACCCTGATCTGGCTGGTTTTGATTGCTTTGCAGAGTGACTTTACGCAATTTATTATTAATAAAAGACAGGTTGATTCTGACTGGTTTGCCATTACTATCGTGACTGATTACAGTAAGATAATTTTCATGCCAGACTAGATCAATTTTATTACCTTGATCATCACAAATAGAAGTCAATCTATGTGTTCCTGGTTGGTAAGAAAAATTAACTCCCATGCCATCTTGCTGCTCCAGTCTTATTTCATAGCCCTGATGATTAAGTATTTCCCGCAAGCCATTGGCATAGGTGATACGGAAATGTTTTTTTTTGCTTCCATCGATCTTTAAATCATGCAGCTTATGGTAGCGGGACCACCAGTGACCATCAGATGTTTGCTGTAAGTTAAAACTCTGCCCCTGGGAAGTAAATAACTGATTATTTTGTGGATTAAAATGAGTCAGATTCCAACTCCATCCCTGTCCCAGATTATCCGGATTAGCTGTACTGTTGCTGTTGTAATTAACTTCCAGATTAATATTTGGTCCATGCCCTGTATTACTGACCAGGCTGCCTGCTCTTATATGAACAAAAAACAGACCTGTCCGGGGATCTACCTGGGTATTAAATGTTTTCTGAAAATTAAAGGCATTGGACCATAGAGTAGAATTAGCTTCTTCTCTGCTAAATCTTTCTTTGTTATTTTGACTTATTTTTTTCTGCAAAGAAAAATTGTGGTATTTTTTCTGTTTATTATTGTATTGCTGAAATTGTATTATTGTCTTATGAATTTTATATGCAAATGAGACTGATGAAAGCATAAAGCAGAGCTGAACAGGTAAAAAAAACAGGATGAGCAATATAATCATATTTGCACGTATATGTCTATAAGATAATATTGACATAGATGCTGCACCATAAGAATAACTATATAATTTCAGGTAATAGAAAAATCTATTCTTCTTAAAAAGTATTTTTTAATCTGGTTGTTATGAAAAGGTTACTCATTTTAGTATGTAAAAAGCGACACCTGTTTTTAAGCCATCAAAAATTTTTTGATGGTAATTAGTTAAAAAAAACATCATCATCACTACTATCACTATCACTATCACTATCACTATCATCACCTAAATGTAGAATAGCATTTACTTTTAAAGGACCATCAGCTCCCATTAATTCTTCATTTGCGTGTGTTCGAAGATTAATATCACCATTTAGACCCTCACAAGCTTCATACTGCTCCCAAATCCATATGTCATTGCCAGCTCCCTCATAATAGGTATAGCTTAAATAACCAACAAATTTTTTTCCTGTTGCAGCCAGATCTCCTATAACAATAGCATTTTTTCTTGTAGGCAGGATGTCTTGAACATTAATATCATCATGTAATTCAAAATCACCAAATTGTTTTGCAATTCCTTCAACTTCGTTATAATACTCTTCTTGTGTTGCCAGGTTTACCTTTACTCTATTTTCCAGCATTATTAAATCATCCAGTGAATCTTTGTCTATTGGTTGCTCCGTTTCATATGCAATACCTAATAATGCTGGTATATCAATCGAGGTCATTTCTTGTGCGTGATTACTAAAGTGAGTATGCCAAATACTGTTTAACTCATCTTCATTTTTTATTGAAAAATAAACCGGAGGTGGCTTTCCAACAGGAATCCGCCCTTTGTCATCATCTTCAACAAAATGCCTCAATTCCATCACTACTCTTTTTGTTGTGCTGCCTGTAATTATGCCGTCTTCTTCAACATTCATAATCCCTTCAATCCAGGAAGCTCCTGCATTGGCAAGACCTATGCCTGCTGTGACCAGTGTAACCGCAACATCAATACCACCGACAATTGCAGCGGCTATATTAAGCCCTTTATTAGGTTTGGCTGCAGAGGCAACAAAAACAGCGTTTATACTGGCCGTATAACCTGCAGCTGCGGCGATTAATAATGGTGGAGCTTCATCTGCAAGTGCAGCAACAGTAGCAACGATGCTTAATCCCATCATCACAACGGTTCCGGTAATCGTTGCCCATCTGCGATGTAGTGCTGCAAAACCCACCGTTCCCACATAATTGAGTGCACTGAATATCTTCCCCATCCAATGTGGTATATTCCCGGAAGGGTCGGTATTCATAATGGGATTATTGCTTCCAAAGGCATAACCACCACTCACTGGATCTTCACTGGTGAAACAGCGTTGACCTGGATTATAAACTCTGTGACCGGCACCTAAAAACTGCCAGCCTGTGGCAGGATCTGTTTGTTCACCATCAAACTCCTGTAAAGTTTGTTGATATAATGGTAAGTCAGCAGATTTTGGCATGCTGTGCCAGACCATACCGTAGGGGCTGTAAATATTAAGCTGGCTTAAATGATAGTTACCTTCCTTTGTCTTTGTCAGTGTACCGATGATATCACCTTTGTAATTTTTTTCGTAATACTCCTGGATGGTTCCGTCGATAACTTTAGCTGTTCCCAAATAATTAACTGTATGTGATTTATTGTCAGGATCATAAAACTTTTTACCAATCAGCTGCTTGCTAATATAGATCAAATAACAGATATTACCGGTTGCCGTAACTGCTTTAGCTTCTCTGCCACTTCCATCATAAACATAATGGCTATGCTGTCCTTTTAGTGTAGTAACATCAGTTATCTGATTAAATGCATTATACGTCAACAGATTTTTTTCACTGTCAACAATCATGTTGCCAGATATGTCATAGGAAAGTGAATGTACCGATGGCTGCTCATTGTTCCACTGTGTATTAATTTGCTGCAGGCGTAATGGTGTTTTAACAAAATAGTGATAAGTAGTAATTTTTCTCAAAGTTTTATTTTTGTCTGTCTCTGTTAACTGTTCATCAAGCTTAGTCAATCTGTTTAGTGCATTAAAAGTATACGATTGTCTGGTAATAACAGGCGCCTGCTTTAAGCCTGAGCCGACAAAGTGGGTATCTCTTGGACATAAGGGTAAACGAACAGAGCCGGTACAACGCATAGCGGTTAAATTATCCAGCAGATCATAGGTATAATCGAGTATTGCCTGCTGATTTTTACCTGCATTTTGTCTTACAGAGACAATATTACCAAATTTATCATAATGATATTGCCACTGCGATAATACTTTTCCTTCCAGTGTGTCAACTATCTTATCTCGCTGGTCATTTTCGTTATAATGAATAATACGCTGCATACCACTGCCATAACGTGCAGAAATGAGGCGTGAAAAATCATCATAATCCGGATGGAGCAGTAACTGTTTTTTATGATTAACAGGTTGATAATACAGATCACTGATACGTCCAAAAATATCATACTGTCTTTGTATTCTGTTACCTGAAAGATCAGTGGTACTGATTAACTGCCGGTTTTGATTATATTGCCAATGTACATAATAATCCGGATATCCATTTTCTCCAGAATGATTCACCTGTTGTAATTTGCCGTCATCGCTATAGTGATAAGTAGTGGTTCCGGTCATATCACTTTTTTTAATAATACGCCTGGACAAGTGATCAAAACTTATTTTTAATAACTGATGTTTATTTATATATTCACTTACAGGTAAGTTTAAAATATTATACTCCCATGAAATTATATTTCCTGATGGTGTTGTACTCGTTTTTAATTTACCATCTGCTGTGTAAGTATAAGTTATCCGATTTCCGTCTTCTTTGGTTTTCCATAAAAGATCACCCGCTGCATTATATTCAGCTGAATAAAGCAGATAGTTATGTTTATCTCTAGCAGTTTGTTTCCATTTTTGTATAATCTGACCTTTTAGATTATAGACATTATGCAGTTTATCTCCGGCAGGATCAATAATATCACTGACACGCCCCCACAGATCAAAGTGTTTGCTGGTTATTCTTCCCAGTGCATCAGTAACCGAAAAAGCTCTTCCAAAACCATCATAACGTGTTGTAATGGTTTTGAATTCAGGAAGAAGGTTGCTATTCAGACAAAATGTTTCAATTGAATCTGGAATCGTAATGGAAGCAGGTAATATGTTCTGTATAACCGGCTTATCCAGTATATTAGTACGCAGTACAGAAATAACTGAATGATGCTGGTACTTATCCAGACGATAGCTGACAATACATCGGTCAGGATCACTATATTCTTTAACAATTGTTTCTCCGTCAGGCAGATAGGTACGTGTCACCTGTCCCATGTCATTATAAAGAAACCGGGTGACCAGAGGGTGAGCTACATCCTGATCATCAATTGTATAAGCTGTTTTGCTAATTA
>JAPORK010000015.1 GCA_026710285.1 Endozoicomonadaceae bacterium
GCTGTTTTTTGTTTTCCTGTAAGCATCTCAAAAGGAATTTTTGCCAGCGGAATGTCTTCTGTTGCTGTTTCTCCGGCTGCCATATCCAAGGGCAAAAAACCAGCTAAACCGGTAGCAACTGTAACAGCCATTTCTGCCATACCTATAATTTTTCCTGCAATATTCAATCCTTTATTAGCAGGTATTGCAGAGGCTACAACCGGGATACTGCCAATAGTAGCCGTACCTGCTACCACCCCTGCCAGAGCAGAAGCACCTGCACCGGCAACTGCAGCCCCAAGGGTAGCAACAGTACATCCTGCCTGAATAACTGATGCGGTAATATTAGCCCAGCGCTGGTGCAATGCGCCTAACCCCATAGTGCTTATATAGTTTGCCCACCTGAAAACTTCTCCCAGCCACTGAGGACTGTTACCGGAAGAGTCAGTACTCATTATCGGATTATTGCTACCAAAAGCGTAGCCATCACCTGCGGGATCTTCACTAAGAAAATATCGCCCGAGCGGATTATACGTCCGGTTACCATTACCTAAAAATTGCCATCCGGTGGAAGGATCAGTTCTTTCACCATCAAATCCTTGTAAAGTTTGCTGATATAAGAGAAGTGTTTTGCGTTTTTTATGCCATACCATGCCATATGGGCTATAAATGTTACGCTGATCAAGCTTGTACTGTCTGCTATTATTTTTTCGGAATATCCCGGTAATATCACCTTTATAACTGCTTTCATAATATTCATTAATTATCCCGTCTGTGGCTTTGGCTACTCCCAGATAACCGTTGACATGGACATCCTTTTCCGGACTAATAATCTTTTCATTGATGAGTGCATCACCCCGGTAAAAAAGATAACTGATACCATCCAGACTCTTCTCCATTACTTTTTGTCCATTACCATTATAGTTATAATTGCTCTGTTTTCCTGTTGATGAAATAACCCGGATGACTTCATTCAGATTGTTATAACTTATATGATTATTATCTCCGTCTGTTGTCATATTACCCATCTTATCATAGGAAAAATTTTGCAAAACAGGACTATCATGATTCCAAACGGTACTGATTTGTTGAAGACGTAAAGGTGCAGAATAGTCAGTATAATGGTAATTGACTGATTTACTAACCGTTTGCTTGTTTTGTATGGGTTGTAATGTTTCCTTAATACTGGCCAGTCGGTTAAGCGGTGTAAAAGTATAATGTTGTTGGGTAATAACCGGTGCCTGCAGCAGTTTTGATTTAGCAAACGATGTATCGTGCGGGCACAACGGTAAACCAGGTGAACCCCGACAATACATACTTATCAGATTATCTAGTACATCATACTGATAATGCAGCATGCCATATTGTTTTTTTTCTGTTTTTTGACTCAGCCTGATAATATTACCAAAAATATCATACGTCACCAACCATTTATAAATAAGTTGTTCTTTTTGTATATCAATAATCTGATCTTTATGCCCCCACAAATCATAATGAAAACTACGGTACATATCACTACCATAACGAATATTTTTTATACGGGAAAAACCATCATAAACAGGTAAAAATAATTTTTCAGTACTATTATTTTGGTGCGGTTTATAATTAATATGGTCAACACGTCCCAGCCAGTCATACCCGGTGTTTGTTTTATTACCGGAAATATCAGTAGTACTGACAATGCGCCGGTTACTGTCATATTGCCATTGTAATGTATAATCAGGGTAATTGTTTTTCCCTCTGTGAATTAGCTTCTGCACTAATCCGTCATCACTATAAGTGTAAGTTGTAGTACCTGTAGCATCTGTTTTTTTGTGTAAAGCTAAAGTAACAGGCATGTAATTAGTAATCCATTGTTGTTGATTATCTATTGATTCGCTAACAGGAAGATTCAGAATATTATATTGCCAGGAAAATCTGTTACCAGATGGTGTCGTAAGTGTTGCAATCTGTCCATCGGTTGTATAAGTATAAAAAGTACGTTTTCTGTCTTCTCCTGCACTCCAGATTAGCTGTCCTGCCTTATTATAACGGGCAGATGACAACAGGTAATGACCTCCTGAAACAGGATATGCCCACGACTGTACAATCTGTCCTGTCAAATTATATACCTGGTGCATTCTGTTTCCTGTAGGGTCAATAGTATCGGTTAATCGTCCCAGTGAATCATAATTCTGTCTGACAATTCTTCCGGCAGAATCTTGCGCTGAAGTTGGTCGTCCAAATCCATCGTACGTAATCAAAGAAACCCGGGCTTCAGGCTGTTTATCACTATTGAGACAGAGTGATTTTACTGGAGGTAACAACATTTTAGTGGCTGGTAATATCCACTGTTTAACTGGTTTATTGAGTATATTGGCTCTTGATACAGAGATAACAGATGCTTCACCCTGTGCACTTTTCTGATAACTCATCACACATCTGTTACTATCATCATAGTGCATAACAGTAACGCCACCATCAGGAAGGTGAACCCGAATAACTCTGCCGGTATCATCATAATCCTGAGTAGTATCACGTGTAGTTGCATGTCCGAATGCATTGATGACATAACTGCTTTGTCGGGTAATACGTCCATATTTGTCATAATAAATTTTCTTTACCGGCCACCACTTACCCGGTTGTTGTTTTCCGGCTTTGTCAATAACTTCAGTGAAACTTATCAGTGCTCTTCCAGCACCATCAAAAAGTACTTTTTTCTGCAAACCATTGGCTGCCGTAATCAACACCTGATTAAAATTTTTAGATATTGTATAGTTATAATTTATACTGGCAACAAAAGGAGTACCAGCCGCACTTTTTATTTTTATCAAACGGTCCCACTGATCATAATAATAACGATCACTGTATTTTTTTTCTGTGTCTTCTACTTTTAATATCTGATTAGTAAATAAACTGGTGGTAACATAAGATGAGATTTGATATTTATTTTGGGATAATTCAATAGCACTATAAATGGTTTTAGTGTAATTATCCGGACTTTTTATATAATAATAATCTTTGGTAACAGCCTCTGGTGAATCTTTGTTATTCTGCCTGCCTGTGAGTATAGTCTTTTTTAATAAACCGTAAGTTAACAGATCTTCAGGGTTATTATAATAATAATGGGTTGTTGTTAATTGTTGTTTACCCGCCTGTTGTATTTGGTGGTCCAGCACAGAAATGTAACCTTTTCCATTATGATTTATCTCTTTGTGATAATAGTTACGAATTATTACGGGAGGCAGTGGAGTTATATCTGCCTTAGTATGGACCGGATAAAATATAGTTGATTCAGTTAGTGTACCGAAAGACCATATCTTTGAAACAGGTGGACAGGCAACATCACCTGCTAACGGACAGTAACGATTAAGTGTTACACGACCAAAAGTATCTGTTTGCCTGATTACTCTTCCCTGTGAATCATAATCAGCCATTACTTTGGTTACAGCAGGAATCTCTGATGAATTCCCCCAAACCCTGGTTACTATTTTTAGTGGCAAACTATAGAAAACCGGCAAGTCAGCAAACGAGGTATGTGCACAACCATCACTTTGATCTGTACGGCAAAAAAAATAATGTACTGCTGATAAAATATGTCCGGTGCGATAACTGACCTGCTGTTCATCTGTCATCAAATGGTATTTATTGTAAGTTCTTATTTCGCGTATAAGACCATTATCCTGTTCAGTCTTATAAGTATAGTTTGCCGGTGCTTCAAACAACTCATCTTTTGATAAATGATTGATGGTATTCAATTCTGCATTGAAGCCAAGATAATTATGCTCATTAGCATTTGTTTTACCATAATGATAACGATTTACTATTACGGGTTGACCAAAACCAGGGTTTGTCGTTTCTTTAACAACAACACACATCGCATGATATAGTGAAGAATCATTTACAGGTATTTTTATTTCATCACGACAATTATAGATTATATGCTTTTTTAATCCTGTCGGGTAATCAACACTGGTAAGAAAATGTTGAGCATAATGAAAGTAAATTCCATGGTCAGAATGATTACAAAAAGATGGTAATGTAATACTATGTAATTCATTATTCTTTTTATGGATTAATACGACAACCGGCTTTCCTGTGCTACCCTGATTAATGACTGCAATATAATTTTTTGTTCTATGCAATGTGATGATATGTCCCTCATCATCTTTTACAGATTGTAACAAATGAGTCCCAGGTATATAACTAAAATGAACACTCCATCCATCCTGCTGTTCAAGACGAATTTCATAACCCTGATGGTTAAGCGTTTCCTGCAAACCATTAGCATAAGTGATGATGAAATGTGTACTGATATCTCCCTGAATATGCATATCATGCAGTTTATGATACAACGGCCACCAGTGACCATCAGATTGTTTATTTAAATAAAAATTCTGTCCAAAAGAGGTGGTAAGCTGATGTGTGGTTAAATTGAAATGGGTTAGGTTCCAGTTCCAGCCAGTCCCAAGTCCATCAGGATTTGCTAAAGCACTGCTGCTATAACTAACCTCAAGATTAATATCAGGACCATGCCCTAAATTACTAAGCATACTACCTGTTTTTACCCAAGTGCTTAGAATGCCTGTGCGTGGATCGACCGTGGTACCCCATACTTTTTT
>JAPORK010000564.1 GCA_026710285.1 Endozoicomonadaceae bacterium
CCCTGGCAGGTTTATCTCCTGCTGAACATACCAGCCTTTGCTGGACGCACATTCCCGCGGAGGCGGGAATCCATTAACAGCAATCATTACCGAAAATATAACTTCCCTGTTACGGGATTCCGGCAATCCCTGCCGGAATGACAAGGTTATTTCAGCATCAGCAGTTTAAAAGCAAGGATTTTTATTATTCAGCCAAAAACTCCAAACCAAAATTTGTGTATAAAAGACAGCCTTTAGGGAGGGGAGGATGTCAAGCATAAGCGGTGTAAGGCGGAGAGAATGTCAGAGAAAAAGTCGGTGGTGATGCAAAAGAGTAGCGTATATATAAAATAAGCCGATAGCTACCAGTGATTAAATAGATTAAATAAATATAGCTGGTGGCACATAATGAAAACTTTCCCAATCATATTTCTCTTGCTAAGTACTTGTTTATTTGCTAAAGAAAATATGGATCCGATTGTTTTTAAAGACAACCATCCACCTTCATGGACTGTACAAAAATCGGATACACCATGGCATATCGCCAGAATTTTTTTGGAAAATCCATGGCGCTGGTCAAACGTCTGGGAAAATGGTTCACCACCTGCTTATTTATTACCAGGAGATCAGATAGTAGTTGTACAAAAGGAAGGGCAATCTTTTCTTAGATATAAAGCAGGTCAAAACGCTGCTGATAATTCAGGTCTCGTTAAACTCGGACCGACAATTATCACTTCTCTTGTTGCAGACAATCCTGAATTATTTAGTAATACTATACTACCTTTTAAAGATGTCGCTGCATTTATTAACCACGGCATTATTTTTAAAGATGATAAGCATCTGAACGATATGCCGCATATTGTTGCTTCGAAAAAGCAGAGGATGTTTAGTTTTCAGGGAAGTAATGCATATGTCAATGCACTGCATTTACCAAAGGACAATAAAAACTTTGCTATCTATCGGCATAGCGGTATTTATAAAGATCCTGATACCGACATGCAATTAGGTTTTAATGCAAAATACATAGGAAAAGCACATATTGGCAGACAGTATCAAGGCTTATTGTCTCTGCATATTGATAGTTCTGTTAGTGAAGTGCTGGTAGGAGATTTGGTTATACCAGAAACTGCAACTACAAATCAGGCAGATTTTTTACTGCATCCAGCTACGCAAGAGAGTAAAATTGTTGCATTATTAACGTTAATAGACTCCTCAGGACCCTATTCCAGTGTTGTAATCCGCGGAGGTCATGATAAAAATATTACCAGAGGAGAGATCTTTTCTATTTATAGTCCAATGATGATTTCACACAATAAAACAACAGATTATGTTCTTATTGGTAAGTTAATGGTCTATAAAGTTTTTGACAACTTAAGCTATGCATTGATTTTGAACAGTTCCGGATCTGTTAATCGTGGAGATCTTTTAAAACCATAGATCTTCACAAATTAAGTGCTCTTTACTCGACAACAGATTTAAATCAGATACAATCATTGCGTATTTTCTGATAAAAATTAATTTATACGCTATGGAACAACAATCAGTTTGTGACGTATTAATTCTGGGCTGCGGGCTTGCCGGGTTAAACCTGGCGCTACAACTATCCCCTGCATTTAATACGGTATTAATGTGTAAAGATATTGCAGCAACTTCTGCCTCCTGGAATGCTCAGGGTGGTGTGGCAGCGGTAATGGATGTGGAAGACTCTGTTGATCAGCATATAGCCGATACACTAAAGGCAGGTGCAGGCTTATGTGATGAAAGGATAGTTCGGTTCACGATTGAACAGGGCAAAAAATGTATCGACTGGTTGCAACAACAGGGTGTGCCTTTTACACGTAATCAGCATGACCATCAGTTACATCTAACCCGTGAAGGCGGGCATACATATCGTCGTATTGCACATGTTGCAGATACCACAGGCAAAGCAATTATCTCAACACTGCTTCAGCGCATACACAGTGCGCCTAATATCACCTTAATGGAAAACTATACAGCGATAGATCTGGTTACTACAAACAAACCAAGTGTTAAAGAAAACAGATGTATTGGGATTTATGCGTTAAATACTGTTGAAAACAGCGTTTATCAAATTAAAGCAAAGGCAGTGGTGTTGGCAACCGGAGGTGCTAGCCGGGTTTATCTTTACAGCAGTAGTAATGAGGGTGCTTGCGGAGATGGTATTGCAATGGCATGGCGTGCCGGGTGTCGTGTTGCTAATATGGAGTTTAATCAGTTTCATCCAACCTGTCTATATCACCCCAAAATGCCTGCGTTTTTGATTTCTGAAGCGGTAAGAGGTGAAGGAGGAAAACTACTAACGCCCGAATATAAACGTTTTATGGATAAATATGACCCACGTGCTGAGCTCGCTTCCAGAGATATTGTTGCAAGGGCTATAGATTGTGAAATGAAACGGTTAGGCTGTACGCACATGTATCTTGACATTAGTCATAAACCGGCATCTTTTATTAAGGAGCATTTCCCCAATATCTATAATCAATGTCTTAAGTGTAATATTGATATGACACAAGAACCCATTCCTGTTGTTCCAGCGGCGCACTACACTTGTGGCGGGGTTATGGTTGACAACCATGGACGTACAGATATACAGGGACTTTATGCAATTGGTGAAACCAGTTTCACCGGTTTTCATGGTGCCAACCGGCTTGCAAGTAATTCACTGCTTGAATGTTTGGTTTTTAGCCATTATGCAGCAGCACACATGAATCAGACGCTAAATCAAATTAAAGAGCTGGTTGACATCCCTGCATGGGATAGCAGCATGGTATCTGATTCAGATGAAGATGTGGTCATTAGCCACAACTGGATGGAATTACGCAGATTTATGTGGAACTATGTAGGTGTTGTAAGAACCAACAAAAGACTTTACCGGGCTATGAATCGTATTGAATTGCTACATCAGGAAGTCAGGGAATTTTATAATAATTTTAAAGTATCACATAATTTGATTGAGCTGCGTCATTTAATTCAGGTGGCAGAACTCATTGTAAAAAGTGCTTTGCAACGCAAAGAGAGTCGTGGCTTGCATTATACACAAGACTATACTGCAACTTTACCGCAATCTGGAAATACCATCTTAACGCCAGACAAAGAAACCTTACGCATATAGATCTGTCTGTTAGTCCTATTTTTGTAAAAATAGTCACACACTTGCGGATGAAAAATTATAGTTAATAACAGAGATAGATTTTTTTCGAACCTGAAACTATAAGATTAAGGAATCTGCTGTGAACTGGATGACAGACCCTGAAGCATGGATTGCACTGGTTACACTCACTGCAATGGAAATTGTATTAGGTATTGATAACATTATTTTTCTTACTATACTTGCAGATAGAGTGGAAAAATCACAAAGAGCAAAAGCCAGAATGATCGGTCTGCTCTTTGCTATGCTCACGCGAATATTGTTGTTGTTTTCTATTGCGTGGGTCATGCAGTTACAAAACCCACTTTTTCATATTGCTGATTACATGTTTTCTGGTCGTGATTTGATTCTTATGTTTGGAGGCATGTTCCTGCTTGTAAAAAGTACGCATGAAATTCATGATTTAACCAATATTAAGCCAGACCAGAAAAAACATAACAATAGAAAAGTAGCAGAGGCGGGATTTTTTTCCGTTATTGTTCAAATAGCTATTATAGATATTGTATTTTCTTTAGACTCAGTGATTACTGCTGTTGGAATGGCAAAGAATATCGAAGTCATGGTCATTGCAATTATGTTGTCGGTGTTCGTAATGATCTGTTCTGTCAGATATATAGCAGATTTTATTGAAAAAAATCCTTCAATAAAAATGTTGGCATTGAGTTTTTTGATTTTAATCGGCGTTATGTTGGTTGCAGAAAGTTTTAAATTTCATATTCCGAAAGGTTATATTTATTTTGCAATGGCATTTTCTGTTGCTGTGGAGTGTCTTAATATAAAAAGACAGAAGAAGTTTGATTAATTATTTAGTTAGTAATATGTCGTATTCTCTGCCACACAAGTTTATTATTTGGATTGATGATGAAAAACAACTTGAAGCCATCGTAAATCGCTGGAAGCGCCATACGTGGTTGTGTTTAGATACAGAGTTTATTCGCTGTAGTACCTTCTATCCAAAACCTGCGCTTATTCAGGTATTTGATGGAAAGAATATCACTTTGATCGATCCTCTGAAAATCACCGACTGGGCTCCGTTAGCGGAGATATTAACAGAGCCTGGTATTATTAAAATCATGCATGCTCCTCAGGAAGATATTGAGGCATTAAACATATTAACAGCTCGCACAGTATCGCCTTTAATCGATATACAGCTGGCTGCTGCCTTTTGCAATCTTCCTTATCCGTGTGGATATAAGATGCTTGCAAAGCAATTACTAAATGTTGATGTTAGTAAAGAGAGCACTCGTTCTGACTGGTTGCAAAGACCTTTGACGGATGAGCAAATTATGTATGCAGCAAGTGATGTTTATTATCTGCCACAACTATATAAAGTGCTTTATGAAAAAATAAAACAGGATAATGCTGAAAAACTGCAATGGTTGACGGAAGAGAGTGGCGTGATTGCACAATCTGTTATGCAAAAAA
>JAPORK010000287.1 GCA_026710285.1 Endozoicomonadaceae bacterium
GAACAGAGATGTTAATGCTGCCAGAAACATTCTTGCGCTCGGGCATGAGCGTCTTGCTGGAGGAATCCCCTTCCTTTAGGAAGGGGAGGATGTCAAAAAGTCGTTTTATGGTTTGCTATTTTTTTTGTTTCTTGTTGAATTAAGGTGCAAATCCTCTATTGTATCATAAATATGCTCTTCATCTGGATCAGCGTATTGTTCAGTTGAGTTATTATTCTGTTTTTTAGGTTTACAACAGTAATTTTTTATTTTTTTCCTGTTATAACTAAGGCAACAGCCTGCTGTGACTGCGGTGCATGTAGTTACAGCAGTAATTACTGATACTATAGATAATCTGTTGTTTGGTTTTACGTCATCTGTGTCTTTCGGTTCTGGTGTCACTTTTAACGTTACCGATGGTGTTGCAGAAGTCAGTTCTGCAGACGTTGATAATACCTCCTGAGTTGTTGTCGGAGTTATTGAAGACGTTTCTGCAATCATTCCTGTAGAGGTTGATAATGTTTCTGAAGTCAGCTCCGTAAATATTGATGGTGTATCTGAAGTCATTCCTGTAGTTGTTGGTAATATTTTTGAAGTCAGTTCTATAGACGTTGATGGTATTTCTGAAGTCATTCCTGTAGTTGTTGGCAATATTCCTGAAATCAGCTCTGTAGACATTGATGATGGTTTCGGAGCTGCTTCTTCCTTTACTTTTGAAAATGATACACAGCCTCCTGATTTAGGAATTAATATCAAAACCGGATGAGTTGCGATTATTTGTCCATGAGATAAAAAGTGTTTCTGGTTGCAATTATTAATAAACAGACTGTATTTTGTAATGTTGCTTGAGTTAATACCTTCAACTGGCTCCCAATCAGGATTCCATGATTTTTCATTGAGGTTATAGCTTATTACATAAATCTGACCATTATTTTGATCATCTGTTGCAGTTAAATGAAGCCAGCCATCTTTTACCGTTCCTGTAAAAGCATCTTCTATCGATTTTGGTAACAGAATACTGTCAGATGATAATTGATTAAGATTAAAACGTATGTTCTCATTCTTTGTATGATCTCCTGTTGAATTTATCTGATGTCGTGTAATTGATGGGCTATTCATATCTTTTATAAAGACACTATCCTGTGTCAATACCAAAGGTTTTCCATTAATGTCATATGACAGTGTATAATAATTATTATTACTATTTTCCAGTGACGACCAAAATAAGTTGACACTGGTATTATCTTCAGAGGGATAAATAGCAATCAGGTGTCCTTCAGTTATAACGTGATTAATCGGTAATATTCCTGTTGTCAGTTGTCCATCAGCCGGAGTTAACACCTGTGGTATGTCATTAGAAAATAATTTACTAACTAAAATAAGACCCTGAGCATTTGCAGTCTCATTGCCAGGATGAGTTTGGCGAGAAACTAACAATACCTCATTATATTTGATGTCTTCAGCAACAAGCCCGAGTAGTTGTTCATCAGGTAAATGGCAATTGCAGAGATCAGAACTACTCTTGCACCTCATATTCCATGTACTTAACCAGTCTTCTCTGTTTGTTGTATCTAACCGTTGTTTACTACCACACTGTTGACGAATAGTGTCAGAGAGTTCTACACCATTAATATTCCAGAATTTAACGGGACAACTACTGAATTTACAAGATTCGGTATGATATGAACCTGAAAAGAGGGTGGTGGTAGTAGTTGGTATCTGTATTTGGTAAGGAAAACAATTTTTTGGTTCGGGTGGTATGTTATCCATAGAATCTATAGAAGAATTATTATGCTTGCATGATATAACAACATTAGTAAAAGGCTGTGAACATTTGCTCAAAAGACCTCGAGTCAGAATACAAGTGTTTGTGCACTGGATGCTTAACCCTCTTCCACCGTCATTATCACTACTAAAATTTTCAACTGGTGGCAGAGGTTTAGCAGTTAAATAAGATTTACTCCCGGAATCAAACCCTAGTCCATTACAAAGAATGAGTACTGCATTATCATTAATATTTTCAGGACAATATGATATAAAAACCTTTCCACCGTGGTAATTGAAAAGCGTTTCCAGCCTTCCAAATCCTGTCGATGTAGTATTTGCGCGATGTTCATCAGTACTGTGTCTGTCTGCCAGGCGATAATTTGAATAAAGGTTGATTGGTTTAATTTCTGTTGGATCACACTTAATAATCAGATCGCTTTGATCGGTACAATTATGACGACCAGAATAATAATTTATAGATAGTGTTCCTCCTTCTGCTTGGGTCAGGTTGGAAGCTATAATCTGTCTGTTTTTTATACTCAAAGGTACTGATTGCGAATGAAGTTTCTGTCCTTTAACAAATCCTATAATGTCACATATAGCACTTACCTGAGAATTAGAAAATAAAGAAGAACAAATAGTAGAAGGGTTATCAAAGCTAAACAACTCAAGCCGTCCTATTCCGGTATTGGTTGTATCAAAACGATCAATTCGATTTGAAGTGTGGTCAGTTAATCTCAAATTTGGATGAGCAGGGTGTGTTATAATTCTGTCATGACAAGAAAGAAATGCTTCTTCATTTTGCCGACAGGCACTGCTATTAATTGTCGTTGTATTACAATCGTGCAAATCACTTTCATAGCCGGTACATTGTTTGTTTAAGTGAACAGGTGAAGATTTGAGTTTATTTACAGGTAGTTTTTGTTTTAATGATAATCTTAATCCTTCTATTTCTGCTTCTTTGTATCCTAGTATTTTACAGATAGCATGCGCTGCTTTTTGATCAAATGTATCTTCACAAACTGATTGCCAGCCATTATTCTTACGTATTTCAATGCGACCATTGTTTTTAAGTCTGGTTCTTCGTAGAGAGTTATCACTAATATTGGTTAATCTGACGTTATCATCCTGTATTGAACGGATATTGATATTCGCATTAGTAGAAAAAATATTTGGTTGTGTATTTTGAGCGTCTGGTGTTTGCTGATTTGCAATACCTGTATTTTTTATAAAAAGCGTGGCATTGATATTATTTTGCACAATATTAGTATCGTTACCCGTAAAATAGTTAGCTGTGAATAGTTTATTATCTGCCAGAACACTGTTTGTAAAGCGGGTCATATTCATGTCCTGCTGATAATATGTGTTATAGTTACCTCCGGTCGTAAAAACAGTAGATGAATTATGTGATTCTCCCTGCATTATTGTGATCGTATTATTACTGCCTGACAACTGTCTTGCAACAATACCCGTACCATTTGCAACTCTTATTTTATTTGAGTTACCAGAAAAAATAATCTGATTATTGTCACCGATAATATGATCAAACACCGGGCGCTGTGTTTCACAATTATCTGCTTGCTGAATATTAATGGTATTTTTATTCAATACACGATGTGAAATAATAGGTACAGTTTGTGTTTTGTTGTCAGTGCAAAAATTAAAGTTACCTTTTATTGTTGCCTGATCAATACAACCAAAAAGAGGTCTTGCTGCACTTTGAAGACTGAGCGTATAATCTCCTGTATTAAATTCTCCGGAAAAAGGATGCTTGCAATTATTTAAACCATATATTTCATTGTGCTGATGTAAAGTAATATTTTCCCCTAATATAAAACAACCTTCAGGATTACGCTGCAGGTTTTGAGCAAACTGGTATTGTCCCAATGAATATGTGTTATGTGGACCACAAACGATATTTGTTGTGCATTGTGATGAAGGTATTGCTGGGGTTGTAAATGCATTTGCTGCAGGCACCAAAAACATACTCAAAGTAGCTAGTGCAGTTATTTGAGTCAAATAATTATCGAGGAATTTAACTCCTGTTCTGTTAACTTTTTCATCAGGATTATCCAAAACAGGGTAATCAACGTTTAATAATTGCTGTGATTGTTCTACAGGCAGAGCAATATGATCCGATGGGTCAGAGATATTTTTTCCATTTTCATCTGGTTCATAACTGGTAAAAGTATAATTTTTATTGTATTGATATCCTGCATTTATGAGTTTAAGTAATTTTTGTTGTTTGTATTTTTCTTCTGTATAGGGTGAACTGGTCAGTAGTGCGAGTTGTTCTGAAAAAGATTTTTCTGCTTTTTTTGTAAATAAAAATTTTGAAAAATATTGCTTGCAGCGGGTTAGCAGAGAATGAGGGTTAGTTGGTTCTGAAAGTGCAATCTTTACAGATCGATTTAAAAAAACTAATACAAGTTTTGCGACAGCATCATTGTTATTTTCTGCGCGATACAGAAGATCGTAAAGCATACCATTAATCGTTATTGTGTTTAAAGATGCAGAAACAGATTTATCTTCATCATAAAAAAGGCTGTATTCCTTCAGTAGCCAGGAAAAAACAGGAAATTTTGTTAACTGAATCGTTCTATTTTGATTGATATATCCAATTCTTTCAGAGAGAGTAGTTAAGCTATTTAAATCTTTAAACAGAGTATGTGGATGAATAGATTCTCTTGTTATAGATGATTTTTTTTCAGTTTTTAGTGTTGAAAAAAAAGGATATATCATCTGTTCAGAAAGTTCTTTTTGTAATTCAGCATCTGCCATATGCAGAGTAGATAAGTATGTAACCGGCATATCACCGTTTTG
>JAPORK010000438.1 GCA_026710285.1 Endozoicomonadaceae bacterium
CCCATACTGGCAATACTGAGCCCTGCCTGAATGACGGATGCTGTAATATTAGCCCAGCGCTGATTGAGTGCACTCAGTCCCAGCGTACTTATATAGCCTGCCCATTTAAAAATACTTCCCAGCCATGCAGGGCTATTACCGGAAGGATCTGTATTCATAACCGGATTGTTGCTACCAAATGCATAGCCGTCTCCACCAGGATCTTCACTAACGAAATAGCGTTGTTGTGGATTATACGTTCTGTGTCCTGCTCCTAAGAATTGCCATTTTGTAGCAGGGTCGGTACGTTCACCATTAAACCCCTGAAGTGTTTGCTGATACAGAGGTTTTATTGTTGCGTTATTAGACCATACCATACCATAAGGACTGTAAATATTACGTTTAAATAACCGATAATGTCTGTCATCCTGCTTCTTAAAGATTCCGATAATATCACCTTTATAACTACTTTCATAATATTCACTTATCAGTCCATCTGTGGTTTTAGCAATACCCAGATAACCGGTAATATGCACATTTTCTCCCGGATCGATTATTTTTTCATTAATCAAACTGTTGCCACGATAGAAGAGATAACTGACACCGAATTGGCTTTTTTCCATTACCTGTTTTCCACTCCCATCATAAATATAATCACTTTGTCTACCAGCTGGAGAGAGAACGCTGCTGATTTCATTCATCGAATTATAAGTGATATGATTCTCCTGTCCGTCTACTACCATATTGCCGGAATTATCATAGATAAAATTGTGTACAACAGCATTATGTTGATTCCATGCGGTACTAATTTTTTGAAGACGTAAAGGTGCACAAGCATTACCATAAAGATAACTTGTTATTTTATTAATGGTTTTTTTCTGTTGTATATTTTGTAGGGTTTCCTGAACAGCAGACACGCTGTTTAATAGTGTGAAAGTATAATCTTGCCGGATAATTACAGGTGGTTGTGACAGCTTGGAACCAGAAAATGCTGTATCACGAGGGCACAGAGGTAAACCAGATGAACCATTGCAGGTCATCCTGACCAAATTATTTAATGCGTCATACCGGTAGTATAACAAACTATATTTACTGTTTTCTGCTGTTTGTTTTAGCCTTACAATATTACCATTAATATCATATCTGAACTGCCACTTTGAAATTAACTGTATTCCCTGTTTATCAATTATCTGATCTTGGTTCCCCCATGTATCATAGTGAATTGTACGATGTATCTGACTACCATAATCAATCGAATTGATACGGGAAAAACCATCATAGATAGGTTTAAATATTATTTCAGCTTGATTCTTCTGTTTGGATATATAACTGACATTGGATATACGACTAAAACCATCATACGAATTTTGTATTTTATTTCCAGAAATGTCTGTTGCGCTAATTTCGCGCCGGTTATTATCATATTGCCACTGTAATTGATAGTTTGAATAACTGTTTTTCCCTGCATGAACTAAAGTTAGCAAAAGTCCGTCATCACTGTAGATGTAGGTAGTAATCCCAGTATTATCGGTTTTTTTCTGTAATTTAAGTGTTATCGGATCATAATCACAAGACCACTGAAATTTATTATCTGTAAACTGATTTACCGGTATGCCTAAAATATTGTACTTCCAGGTGAAGGTATGCTTACCCGGAGTTGTTACCATTGCCAGCCTGCCATCTTCTGTATAAGTGTAAAATGTTCGCTTTCCATCTTCTCCCGCACTCCAGCGCAATTGACCTGCTGCATTATAACTGGCAGATGATAACAGGTAGTGCTCACCGGATACAGGGTATGCCCACGACTGAACGATTTTTCCTGTTATATCATACACGCTATGTATTCTGTCTCCGACTGAATTTATCGTATCAGTGAGCTGTCCCAGTGAATTATAACGCTGTCTGATAACTCTTCCTGAAGGATCTTGCTCAGCAATTTGTCTTCCAAACCCATCGTAAGTTATTTCAAAAATTCTGGCAGCAGGTTGTTTATCGCTGTTAAGACAAAGTGATTTGACTGAATGAATTTGTGGATTTATTATGGAAGGTAATACCCATTGTTTCACTGGCTTGTTAAGCACATTAGCCCGGGCAACAGCTAGAACAGAGTATTTTCCAGATCTATTTTTTTGATAACTAACCACACATCTGTCAACATCATCATAGGTCGTAAAACTAATGCTTCCATCAGGTAAATAAGTTCTTATCACTCTGTCGGTTGCATCATAATTTTGGATTATAGCTGTCTCTTTAGTATGACCGGTTGCATCAATATTATAACTACTCTCTTTTGCTATACGACCATATTGGTCATATTGAGTCTTCTGTATTGGCCACCAGTGTCCATTTTGCTGTTTTCCACTTGCATCAATTGCTTCAGAAAAATGGATAAGCGTTCTTCCGGCACCATCAAAAATAATTTTTTGCTGCAATCCATTGGGCGCTGTTATCAAGACCTGATTCAGTGTTGTTGATATTGTGTAACAGTAGTAAATACTGGCTGCAAATATAGTACCAGTAGCACTTTCTGTTTTTATGGGTCTGTCCCATTCATCATAATAATAATGAATAGTATTTGTTCGCTTTGCATTGCTTATCCACAGTATCTGATTAGTAAATAAACTGGTAGTGATGTATGGTGAGAACTGATGTTTCTGAGCAGATAATTCAATCGTATTGTAAGTGGTTTTAGTATTATTATCCAGACTTTTAATGTAGTAATAATTTTTAACAATCGAATTGAGTGAAGTTATTTTATTCTGATTGTTTGTAAAAATGGTTCGCTTTAACAGACCATAGGTTAAGAGATTATCAGGATCATGGTAATAAGAATGGGTTGTGATTAAGCGTTGTTTGCCTGCCTGTTGTATCTGATGATCAAGCACCAGAATATAACCACTGCCATTGTGATTCCTTTCTTTGTGGTAATAGTTGTAAGTTGTTAGTGGAACTGTAGAATTTTCATTTACTTTTACATGTGCAGGATACAGAGTAGTGGATTCTGTTAGTGTACTGAAAGACCATGCATCAGAAACAGGTGGACAAGCAATATTGCCGGTTAACGGACAATAATGCATTACTGTTATGCGTCCATAAGCATCTTTTTTCCAAATTACTCTTCCTTGTGAGTCATATTTTGCTACTATAGTTATCTTTGCTGATCTGTCTGCCAGATTATTCCATACTTTAGTTTCTATCTTTAAGGGTAAACTATAAGTGACAGGTAAGTCAGAAAAAGAGGTGTGTGCACAACCATTGTATTTATCAGTTCGACAAAAAAAATAGTGTGTCTCCGACAATCGACGTTTATTTTTATCATTAATTTTCTGATCATCAATAAGAAGATGGTATTTATTATAAGTATAAACTTCCCGGGTTATTCCATTATCTTGTTCTGTTTTATAAGTATAGTTTACCGATGCCTTAAATAATATATCCTTTGCTGAATCCGCAATAATATTTATTCCCGTATTAAAACCAAGATAGTTGTGTGCATTTGAGTTGATTTCGCTATATCTGTAACGATTAATCATTACAGGCTCTCCAAAACCAGGGTTAGCTGTTTTTTTAACAACAACACATAGCGAAGCAGGTGATATCGTATATTTTATCGGAACTTTCATTGCATCTTTACAGTTATAAGTGAACAGATTACTTAGCCCGGTTGGATAATTAACCTGTGTAATAAAATGCTTTACATAATGAATACGAAGACTGCTTTTTTTCTGATGACTAAAAGAAAGAAGCATAATATGCTGTATTTCATTGTTATTTTGACAGAGCAGTACTGCAACTGGCTGTCCCTGATTACCACAACTGATCACAGTGATATAATGAGCTGACCTGCGCAATTTGATGAGGTGTTTTTCATCGTCAGTAATTGACTGCAACAGGTGTGTTCCGGATAGGTAATTGAAATATACACTCCATCCATCCTGCTGTTCAAGACGTACTTCATAACCATCATGATTAAGTGTTTCACGCAGACCGTTGGCGTAGGTAATAACAAAATGGGTATTAATATTACCGGAAATGTTAATATCATGAAGCTTATGATACTGTGGCAGCCAGCGACCAAAGGGTTTCTCTTGCAGATAAAAATTTTGACCGGAAGAAGTTGTCAGCTGATGTGTTATCAAATTGAAATGTGTCAAATTCCAGCTCCAGCCTGTCCCCAGTCCATCAGGGTCTGCTAAAGTATTGCTATTATAATTAATTTCAAGATCAATATTGGGACCATGTCCAAAATTACTCAGTAAACTCCCCGTTTTAACATAAGCAGACAGGATGCCTGTTCGTGGATCAACTGAAGTACCCCATAGCTTTTTAAAATTAAATGCATTAGACCATGGAGCTGTTTCTCCTTCTTCAGATAAATAAGCCTTCTGTTGTTTTTTATTTTTTTTTATTACAGGCAGATGCCTGTTTTTTTCTTGGAAAAATAGCTTATCAGATGTTTTAAAACTATTAGTATCATCAGAAGGGTAAATATGCTGTTGTTTATTTGATGAGTTGCAAAACAGATTGTTTGCATATAATAATAGGAAGATGAATAATATAATACAGTAAAAATG
>JAPORK010000168.1 GCA_026710285.1 Endozoicomonadaceae bacterium
GAATAGCAAAATCAAACTTTACTGCCTGAATATTCTGTTGAAAAATTGATGTTGATAAAAAAAGTAAAAAAATAGCGAAATATTTTGTTTTTACCGCAAAAATTTTTGACATAAAAATACCTGTAAAAACAACCAAAATAAAAATATATTTTAATATCCTAAAAAAGAAAAATTATGCAGATGTTGTGTGAAATTGCGTTATAAACAACAAAGAAGTATATACCCATACAACTTCAGAGTCCTAAATTTTATTTTTTTATAGTTTTTTAATCTCAATGACTTTTGAAAAAGTAAATCTGATGTTTTCAAGCTAAATGGATAAAGAAAGAGTTGATATAGATTATCTGGTTATTTAATTTTGACAAAATATCAACAGATTCTTGTTTACGACAATATTAAACCAAATTAATTTTTTATAAAATGCTCACAATAGTTTCTGTAATATTTGGAGCAATTCACCTGGTTAAAACGACTGTATTAGTAATCATAGCAAAGAACTAAAAGTTTCTTATATTATCCTGGAATAGTGTTCTGCTCTATTTTTTATTGTAAAAGCATGTAGCTTGTTATGACCTTATCTCCTTCATAAGCAAAGGAAAAAAATTTTTCCTGTACCTCTTGCATTGAACCTCTTTCTAATGTCATCATACCATCATTATGAAAAATATAAGTTCCCCAGGGCTTTTCTTCCCCTGTAAATCTTTGTATTGCTCCTATATGCATTGGTATTTCTACTACCGCAATGCCAGGATTTGTTAATATTTCATCAAACGTCATTTCTCTCACGATCATAGGTTTGTAATACTTTTTAGCCGGATTTAATATTTCAAAATTCTTTTTAATAGAAAGTGAATAATCTGCAATATTTTTACCAAGAACACCATCTACTTTACTCAAGAGCTTAAGTTCACCTCTGATTTTTTGTATATTTCGCCGAACAACTGCTAATTTCAGTCGCAAAATTCTTTGTAAAGCCTGAAGCTGTAAAGGTTGCCGATTCAGACCTGATACCAGGCAAAGTGTTGCTATATCACATGTTACTAAATCATTTTTTTCTGATTTTAATATTTTCCAGACAGCCTCAACATCCTCTAACGACTTCAGTTCCAGTCTCTGACGCCGCATGTTAATAAACTGAGATGCATTTTTTTTCAATAGGTTTATTGGAGTCTCTGCATTGTAAAGAAGCGATTCTTCTTTCCCTGTCGGCAATTTTATCATGTTCAAAACATGGAGTTCATATTCATTGCTTTGAACCTGTGGGGTTGCAAAAAATAGTCCCATATCTATAGCCGCAGTCGCAATCATTGCTCCCATTTCAATAAATCCTTCTACAGAAGCTGCCATGTTTAACCCACGATTAGCAGGAATTGCCGCAGCAACAACAGGAATAGTGCCGGCAGCAGTTGTTCCTGCTATTACTGCTGAGACCAGCAATGTTCCGCCATAAGTGGCTGCACTTGCACCTAAAGTAGCCACTGTTAAGCCTGTGGTAATAACTGCACCAGCAATATTTGCCCATTTTTCATGCAAAGCATTAAGCCCGAAAGTGCTTACATAGCCCATCCATTTAAAAATCCCACCAAGCCATTGTGGCATATTTCCACGGGGATCGGTATTCATTATTGGATTATTACTGCCAAAGTCATAACCGTCACCTGCAGGATCTTCACTGACAAAATAGCGCTGTTCAGGATTATACGTTCTGTGTCCATTGCCTAAAAATTGCCAGTCGGTTACAGGATCAGTGAGTTCACCATTAAATCCATGTAGTGTTTGCTGATACAGAGGCAGTTTGCTGATATCATTACAATGAAAAACCATTCCATAAGGGCTGTAAAGATTACGTTGCGTTAATTTGTATTCTGTTGTATTTTTTTGTGCTTTAGTGAGTATGCCGCTAACATCACCTTTATAATTATTTTCGTTGTATTGGCTAATAAGACCATCAATAGTTTTTGCAAAACCTAAAAAACCGATAATATGACTGCCTTGTGCCGGTGTACTGATTTTTTCATTAACTACTTTGCTGCCACGATAAAAGAGATAGCTGATACCGAGATTACTTTCGGTTTTTACTTCACGTCCACTGCTGTCGTAAAAATAATGACTGTTCTGACCATCAGTTTTAATAACCTGAACGATCTGATTAAAAGCATTGTAATAAATATGATTCCCTTCTCCGTCTGTAGTCATATTTCCGGCTATATCATAACTAAAATAATGAGTATCGGGTGACTTATAGTTCCATATTGTATTGATCTGTTGTAAACGTAATGGTACAGAAGGATCAGAATAAATATAATCAATTGTTTTATTTAGTGTTTGTTGCTGTGATAAATTTTGTAGTGCTTCCCGTACAGAAGTCAGCCGGTTCAGTGAATTAAAAGTGTAATCCTGTCTGATAATTACCGGTGGATGGCTCAGATCAGATCGGTTGAGTTCGGTATCCCGTGGACACAGGGGTAATCCGGATGAACCTGAACAGGTCATGGTAACGAGGTTATCAAGTGCATCATACTGATAATGCAAGCGTGCATACTGATACAAATCATCCCGCTGAATCAGTGTCGTGATATTATCATCAGCATCATAACGAAAAGACCATGCTGACAACAGTTTACCTGCAAGTTTATCGTTAATGGTTAGCGGATGACCAAAGCAATCATAATCGATTGTTCTTTCCATGCCGCTACCATAATGCAGCGTTTTGATGCGGGAAAAATCATCGTAAGTCAATACAGATAAA
The DNA here is from genome assembly GCA_026710285.1 of Endozoicomonadaceae bacterium. Classification (GTDB taxonomy): domain Bacteria; phylum Pseudomonadota; class Gammaproteobacteria; order Pseudomonadales; family Endozoicomonadaceae; genus JAPORK01. The sequence continues at coordinate 2,750 of JAPORK010000168.1, forward strand.
GTATCAGACTGACTGTTATAACTGTGATAAACAGTTTCTTTTGTTCTGCCAAAAGTGTCATATGTAGTTTGTATTTTGTTGTTACTAATATCAGTCATGCTGATAATACGACGATTTTTATCATATTGCCACTTTAACTGATAATCAGGATAACCATTTTCTCCTGAATGTTTGAGTTGACGTACAAGACCGTCAGTATCATAAGTGAAAGTAGTGATACCGGTAATATCTTTGTGCATTTTTACCAGTGCAGTCACCGGATCATACTGAAGCTGTAACTGTAATCTTCCGTCCAGCCATTTGGTTACCGGTAAACCAATTTTATTGTATTTAAAAGATAAAGTATGTTCTGCCGGATTTGTGGTACCAGATAATTTGCCATCGTCAGTGTAGGTGAAGGTAGTGCGATGCCTATCCTCACCTGCGCTCCATAGTAAATCACCTGCACTATTATATTCAGCTGAAGCTAACAAATAATGTCCGCCAGAAGCAGGTTGTGCCCAGGACTGAATTTCATGTCCGTTCAGATCATAAATTTTGTGGATAACATCACCTGCAGGATCCATAATATCTGTTACCTGCCCCAGTGCATTATAATATTTTTTTACGGTACGTCCCAGAGGGTCTGTTGTGTTTATTGCCCGACCAAAGCCATCATAAGTCACAGTGGTTTCTTTTGCACCGATCGTTTTAATAGTTTTATCAGTAGCTCTGCATAAAGCAGAAGCAGAAGGTAATGGTTGATCACTGCCAGGGAGTAACAATATTTTAACCGGTTGATATAATACATTAGCCAGCATAACAGAAACAGCAGAGCGTCTGTTTTTGTTGCTAAACTGATAGCTTATAACACAGCGACGGGCATCATCATATTGAGTAACAGCAATTTGTTTGTCTGGCAGATAAAGCTTAATCACTCGTCCTGATTCATCATAATCCTGTGTCGTGCGTAGTGATTTTATTTTTCCGGAGTGTTGAATAATATAATTGTATTGTGAAGCAACACGTCCAAAACAGTCATAAGTCGTTTTTTGTAATGGAACCCAGTGTCCCAGTTCTGGCTTTCCTTTGTCGGTCAGTGCTTCGGTAAAGGACATTAGTGTACGTCCTGCACCATCAAAAGTAGTTTTTTGTTGCAAGCCGTTAACTGAAGTAATCAACAACTGATTATATTGTGGTGAAACGGTATAGTGATAATATGTGCTCACTGCAAATTTAGTGTCTCTGGCAAGATCGGTTTGTATAAGTCGTCCCCAGTGATCATAGTGATAACGGGTAATATTTCTTCCTTTTGAATCACTGCTTTGCAGGAGCTGATTAGTAAACAGACTGGTGGTAACCAATGAAGATCGCCGCTGTTTTCCTGAACCGGTATTAATGGTGACATAGCTGGTTTTTGTATGATTTTTGGGATTATAGAGGTAATAATAGTGATGAATTATTGAGTGTATTGTTGATGGTTTCTGTATACTTCCACTCATAACAGTTTTTTTTAATAAGCCGTAAGTAACAACATCTTCCGGATTCTGATAATAATAGTTGAGTTTAGTTGTATACTCTTTGCCAGACGTCTGTATCTGATGATCCAAAACCAGCCTGTATCCATGGTTGTTATAGTTGATCATTTTCCGGTAATAATTATGAATTGTTACAGTAGATGGTAATGGTATCATTGTTTTTGCCGGAAAAATAGTTGTCATCTCATTTAATGCAGTAAAAAACCAACCTGAAGGCGTTGCCGGACAGGAAAAATCTCCGGCTTCAGGACAGTAGCGGATTTGAGTTGAAC
>JAPORK010000200.1 GCA_026710285.1 Endozoicomonadaceae bacterium
GTTGTGCACATACCTCCTTTAAAGAACTTCCGGTGACTTATGATCTGCCTTTAAAGACAGAAACGAAAACATGGAGCAATACACCCGGAAGCCCTCAAGCAAAATCACCAGCAGTAACTACTGTGATAAAGCAGTATGATGAGAAAGGTCGGGTAGTTATGAGCAGAGACAGCTATGGGCGTGAGAAACAGATTACCTATTGTCCTGATGATAGCGATGCCAGACCAGTGAGTTGTCCGGAAGAATCGGCAGAATGGTCACTTGTTTCACTGGTTCGCAGTATAACTGAATCGGCTCCGGGATCAGGTTTGCCTCCTGCCTATAAATATAGGCGTTACCGTAAACTACCTAATATTAATGGTAAAGGCTACATGATAAAAGAGGTGGGTGAGGATATTTATTCAGGTTTACATCATATTGAAATAATACGACAATACTATGATGACCTGCATGATACTTTTACTTATGGTCTGCTGAAAAAAACGCTGTTTCATCAAAACTTAACCACCAACACAAATGATTATCCGGTTATCAGATATTATCACTATAGTGTCAATGCTGATCATTCAGTAAAAACTAGTTACAGTGAAGTTGTTCTGGATCCTGATAAAGATAAACGCTGGCAGTCACCTTTGGTTCATTCGAGTTTATTTACTAATCAGATCTTAAGTGAAACAGATGCTGAAGGCAAAAATACCAACCATTATACTTATGATTTGTTAGGACGTGTAATCCGGATTGATCTGGCTACAGGCACTCAGTTTGCTGCCAGTAAATACTATTATTACACGACTTCTCCAACACTTAATCAGGTTTTAATCACTGCCGGTAACGGTTTAGAGCGTAAAGTCATTTTTGATGGTGCAGGGAGAAAAATAAAGGATTTTTCTGAAACGCTTTCGGATACAGGAAAAGCCAGTCATGCGTGGAGAATGACCCATAGCACAGATTATGACCCTTACGGGCATGTAGCCGCTGAATATAATTATCTTCCTTACAATATTAACCCGAATGAAGCCTCAAGTATCCTTTATAAAACCATACCCCTGGCAACAAAATTTGATTATGATAATCGCGGAAGAGTCGTTACTGTACACTTATCAGATGGAGAAAAAATGATCACACAGTATGATGATAGTCATCGTTGTGTTGTCAGTTACAAACAGGATGCCTATGGTCATTACTCTCCTGTTTCCGTTATCCACAACAATATACTGGATAAACCCATACAACAAATATTGTTGCCTGCCATGCAAAGTGCTGCCACAACTGTATTATGTACGGTACGGGCAGATAAAATACCTGGTGCACAAATATCGGTTGTAACCTGGGACCCTTATGGAAGAGCTGTCTCTACAACAGATCCTGCCGGAAAAAAACTAACTAAACACTATGATGAATTAGGACGTGTGACCGACATTATCAATGCCTCAGGCGACAGAGTACACAGTGTCTTTAATATAAATAATCAGATTATCGCAACATGGGTTTATCCTGCCGAGAGCAACGCAGGTTATTTACTCTCTTCCTGTGAATATGATACAGCAGGAAGATTGTTGTGGAAAGCCGGAGAAGATGGCAAAAAAACCTACTTTACTTATACGGCAGATGGTCAGATTGCAACAAAAACAACACCGGCAGGACATACTGTTTTATGGCAATATAATGTATTGGGACTACCGGTACAGGAATGGCTGGATGGAAAAACAATCTCACAAACTGACTATGATCATGTAACGATCTTACCAGTAAAAAAACAGGATATGACCGGTACAACAACTTATGCCTATGCAGATGACGGAAAGTTACAACAAGTTAGCCGTTTTGGAATCAATGGCTATCCGGATTACCATTTACAATGGCATTACAACCCAGCCAGACAGATAATCGCTGCACTGGATATTTCAGGCAATACCGTCTTCACCAATTATGACCAACTGGGCAGAGTAAGTGATGTCGTTTATAAAATGAAAAATGATGATGAAGAGCTACTGTACAGGGTTGTTTATGATGGCTTTTCTCGTGCCAATAAAATTTATTACGGTAGTCATACACAAATAACAAACAATAACGCTCGTTCGATTAAATATGACACGCTGGGACGTCAAAGTGATGTAACTGATTTTACAGAATCAAATGATAACCATAGCAAACAACTATTTTTCCAAGAAAAATATACTTATGATGCAGATAATAATATTACGCAAATCATCCAAAAAGGCAGAACAAATCAAAATGCTACTTTGCAATATCAGTATGATAAACGTAATAATTTAGTCGCCATGTCTTGCATAGGATCACCCGGGTTGCCGTTATGTCCGAGAGATACCGCCTTTGCAGGTTCAGGAGCAGACGAAGCACCTGTTATCACATCACAGCATTATACTTTCAACGTCTTAAACCGTATAGCACAAGTTACCGAACAGCTCAGTGATGTACAGCAACATCGCACACTGAATAAAGTAATGAATTATATCTATATAAAGGTTAAAACACCTTTACGTCTGCAACAAATCAGTACTGCATGGAATAATCAGTCACCTGTCACCAAACACTTTTTCTATGATGATTTGGGTAATATGATTGTTGACGGAGAAGGAAATCATGTGACGTATAATGCATTTAATCAGATAACTGCTGTCATTATGCCAGATGGAAAAGAAGAAAAGTATGTTTATGATGGTAGCGGCAGAAAAGCCAAAGAAATTTTTTCCACAGGTGAGGTCAGCTATCTACTCTATATGAATAAAAGTTTACTGGGCGAACAGAGCGGGCATCCGGGCGCAATGCATATGATCAGTCATCTGGGTATTGCAAAAGCCATTGATGGTGTAATCCATGAATTTTATGGGAAAAATTATAAAAACGACATTGTAACGATTATGCGCAAGGTCCTTTCAGATAAAAGTAACGGTATTAATCATTTATATGCATTAGCACCCTATAATGTTTACAGTCCGTACGGAATGATATGGCACAGTAATTCAACTGCATCATTACCTTTATATCAACAAACACTGGAAGGATTTAATGGTGAACGAACCGATCCGGTTACCGGATGGCAATTTTTAGGTGCAGGACACAGAACTTATAGTCCGGCTCAGCGCTACTTCCTTAGTGAAGATCCGGCGGGTGATGGTTATGCTTTTGGTGGTAATAACCCAATAATGAATACTGATCCTGATGGTAATCTGCCCAGATGGCTGGGTAAAACGTTTCGTTTCCTTAACAAGGTATCCTCCCTTGGAATGTCTGCATCAACAGCAAGCACAGTTGGCAGAGCACTCATCTGGACAACGGTTTTGTTTGCAGTAACCGGAGTTGCAATTGGTGTGGAAGCTGCGCTGGGAATCGCTTCACCGCAAATTGCCGTAAATGAATTGCTAACCACAAGTACCTTTTCAGGTCTCATGACGGCTTCAATGCTGAAACCTCAAAACAAGGGTTTGAACATTGCTACCAATATATTTGGATTAGTAATATTAGCGGATGTAGCTGCCTCAGCATTCGCAGGTGTTATCGGTGTTGTTGCATCAATGATCGATACATCAGCAAAAGAGATCTCATGGACAGAAATGGTCAACTTTGCCGTGGAAGCAAAAGACACAGAAGCAGAGTTAGTCGCTACTATTCCCGCTAAAATGATATGTGGAGGTGGATTGTTTAGTGAAAGTAGTTTAAAAATACCATCAAATGAGGAGCTTACTAACCTTTGGAGGGAATTATCGAAATCAAGGCTAAGTCCAGCCATGGATGATCAGATGCAGACACTGTTGGTCGGAGCTAAAAATTCATTAACTGAAATAAATATAGGCTCATTAAAGCAGGTTATCAGCCTGAAGTTGCGAATGCTGGCAGGTGAGAATACCGAGAGTGAATTCAACGCAGTATACGAATCAGTATTGTCATCATTTGGTCCTGTATCGGAGTCCAAAATTGGTATGAATTTAACCAGCAGAATGTCTGTAACAGGTCAAAATGCAATTATTACGGCAGGTAAAAATCAAGCATTTACCGGTTTTCTAAGACTGGCATCTACAAAAGCAGATAATGAGGAAGACTTCCTCTGGGGTATGTATGTAAGAGAAAGAGGTGAACTGCAATATATCACAGGAACGCTTAGCGAGTTAGGTCTGGATAAATTTTTTGATGACGATGGACAGTTCAAAGTTTACTCTTTCCGTGACCTTGGGGAAAGTTGGTTTGGAAAGCTCATGACCGGAAATCATTAATTGACATCCTTCCCTGCCTGAAGCTCTCTTTTATACATAAATGTTTCAATAACAATTCATGTTATTCAGGTAAACGGACAAACCGGAGCAGACAGATTCAGACAACATCAGCTTTCGGAGCTTCAATACAACTATGTCTGTTGGCTTAGCCCTGTCTCATAGTCACATTTTTCAGGTTCAGTCTTTTACTCTGGCATATTTGTTTTTTGCTAATATACCAGCCTTTGCCGGACACACCGTGGGCTGAGCCTGTCGAAGCCTGGGA
>JAPORK010000550.1 GCA_026710285.1 Endozoicomonadaceae bacterium
CATGGAGTGCAATTGAACTAAATACAAATAAAAAAAGGCTATCATCTTATATAACGACCAGCCTGTTCACTAACCATATATTACAAGACATTGATCCATCCCGTCAAAATGTAGTCCGTTACCACTATGATATCTGGGACCGTCCCATACAGACAGATATGGCTTTGGGTACTGCCTTTGCAGCCAGCAGCCATTATGAATATACGATATCACCTGCACTGAATCAGGTTCTGATTACCGCAGCTAACGGCATGCAAAGCAAAATCATTTTTGACGGATCCGGACGGCAACTGATGACTTTTAATGAAGCAGTTTCAACAGCAGGAAAAGCAATGCCAGGTCACTGGATTTTAAAACACAAAACAACTTATGACCAGTATGGACATTCAGCTGCTCAGTCTGTCTATCTTTTTAATGCTTCAAACAAACTGTATGCACTAACAACAACACAGGAATATGATGACTCCGGCAGAGTAACAAAGGTTTACCTGCCTGATAAAGAGACAGCGGTTACATTATATGATGATACTGACCGGTGTGTAATCAGTTACAAAAAAAGTAGTTACGGAAAGCGTTCTGCATTATTGGTAGTAAAATCAAATCTATTATACAAACCAATTAAACAATGGGTACTGCCTGCGAGTAATAATCCATTGCCATCGTTAAAAACAATTTGTTCCGGTCACTATTTACAAACAGATCTGGCAGAAATGCATCTGTCTCAAATGACCTATGATGGTTTTGGACGATTAATGACTGTAACAGATCCCATGAAGCATATTGTAAAAAAACATTATAATACGCTCGGACAATTAACTGATATCACCGATCCTGTGGGTGACAAGATCCATTATATTTATGATCTAACTGGACATATTATCCAGCGTTGGGCACAACCTGCTTCAGGTGGTAATTATCTGCTCTCTTCTGCACAATATAATGCAGCAGGTGAACTATTATGGCGAGCAGGAGAAGATGGTCAGCACACTGTTTTTACCTACACTGAAGATGGTAAGCCTGCTTCTTCTGTTTCACCGGCAGGACATACTGCTGTGGTTAAATATAATAAGCTGAGATTACCCATTGCAACTTTTCTGGATGGAAAACTTCGGTCACAATTTACTTACGATCATGTGACTATGCTGATAACCCATCAGCAAGATATGACAGGAAAAACAGAATTTATTTATGATGATGACGGATTAATCCGGAAACAGTTACATACAGAAAAAAATAGTCACCTAAATTATAAACTTCTATGGTATTATGATGATAACCGGCGTAGTATAAGTGTTACTGATATTTCTAAAAACAAAACATATAGCGTTTATGATAGGTTGGGAAGAGTAACAAATATCCTTTATCAGCAGAATCACTCTAAAAAAAAGCAAATATTATCCACCTTTATCTATGATGATTTTTCACGTGTTATTGCCATACAGTATGGTAGCGGTATGCACAGATCTGTTCATTATGATCGTTTGGGTCATGCAGATATGGTCACAGATACATTAAATAATGCATTACTATCCCGATGGTCTTTCCACTATGATCTTTTTGATAATATTACAGCAAAAACTTATCAAACCAAAAATCAGCTGGCTTCTTTTCATTATCAGTATGATGCACTGGATAATCTGGTCAGAATGACCTGTAGTGGTACATCTGCAAATGTACTATGTCCAAGAGATACTGTTTTTAAGCATTCTAGTTTAAAAAATGCACCCATAATTACTGAACAAAATTATTATTTTACCCCATTAAACCGATTGTTCCGTTTACATGAACAATTACAAAACTCATCACAACAACAAACATTAAGTAAAGTGACAGACTACCGTTATACTGATGCTTCATCCCCGCTTCGTCTTCAAATAATAAGTACCAGCTGGGATAACCACTCACCGGTAACTCATCATTTTAATTACGATATCATGGGTAATATGACTACAGACGGAGAGGGTAACCATATTGCATATAACGCTTTTAACCAGATTCTTCGGGTAGCTAAACCAGACGGACAACAAAGTAATTATACTTATAATAGTTCAGGCAAAGAAGTGATGGAAAAAAGTAGTGCAGGCACCAGTTATCTGTTTTATCGTGGTCATCATCTGATTAATGAAACAGTTATCAGCCCTGAGCAGGATATTCATATTATCGGATATCAAGGTGCAGCAAAAACTATTGACGGAATTATTCACACATATAATGAAAGTAACTATAAAGGCGATGTCGTTGCCATATTAACCCGTACTGAAAAAAATCATAATGTATATAAACTCAGTCAGCGTAATATTTACAGTCCGTATGGTATGCACTGGCATGATGAATCTGAGATAAAGCCTTTATATCAGCAAACACTCATGGGTTTTGATGGAGAACGAACAGACCCTGCAACTGGCTGGCAATTTTTAGGTGCAGGACATAGAACGTATAATCCGGGACAACGTTATTTTATCAGTGAAGATCCGGCAGGTGGTGGCTATGGTTTTGGTAGCAATAATCCGATAATGAACAGTGACCCTACAGGTAATATACCAAAATGGATTGGTACTATATTTAAATGGTTTGGTTATGCCGGCTCGTTTGGGTTTAATGCATTGCATGCAAAGTGGGCACATATTGCTGGTACTGTAATTACAACCGGTTTGACTATTGCTACGTTAGGTGCCTCAGCTTACACTTACGGAGGTTCGGTAATAGCATCTGCTGTAACAGCCGGTGCAACTATTACAGGTAGTATCCCGGTTGTTGCATCGGTTATACCTGCCAATAAAGGGTTAAATATAGCAGCCTCTGTTATAGGAGGTATTGGAATGGCGACTATGGCTGTCACTGCAGCCGTAGATGCAGGACTTTTTTTCACCTTATCAACACCGTCATCTATGGCAAAAACGGTAATGAACATTCCGCAAATAGAACTCAAAACCTTGCATATGCATATGCTTGGTCTTCTTGGTATGCCGGCATTAACGGAACAGGATGAGACCTGGTATATGCTAAACTTTATGTCACATTTAGAAGGTATGATGCCAACAATTCTTACCAGAAAAGATGATAATCTGTTTTTTAGAATAACAACTATAGAGACGCTGGGAACGGTTTGGTCAACTCTAAAATCATTAGAAAATGGTGATAGAAACATAATAGAATGTGATTTTGGATGTGTGCTTGCTACAGCGAAGGTGACAAAACAACCTATAAATTTTAATTATATACACAGCTTTTTTAAAGCTAAAATGCATCTGATGAACTACGAATTATCAATTGATATAACGGGTTCAGAATATGATTCCAAATTAAAGAACTACCTGAATGCCTACTTTACTCTTTTAAAATCAGTAAGCAACAACGGTAAGTTATTAGCTTTTCCAGGTAGGACATCTTCATTAGAGCAGGTAATTCAAACCCCCGGAGAAATCCATGCTGTTACAACTACATTCCATACACAACTTATACATAGAATAACTAATGAGCTTTGGGCAACTTATGATTTCAAAGAGGATGCTGCATCTTACTGTGTTGGTAAAGCCTGGTATATTGAAGACTTATTGTTTTCTCATCTTGGAGTAGGTGAAGAGGAAGATAAAAGTATTCCCAGAGATATTTTTTACTCTTTGGTTTTGGCAGAGGGTATGTAGTAAATAACACTTTCGTTTAAATAAACAGAAAAAAATTAACTCATTGATATTATTAATAATTTCACATAAGAACAGACTATAAAAATTTCTCTTCTGTCACTACTTACAATTATTCAGAAAAAAATAATAAAAATTACTGCGGATATTAGGGGATTTTGATGTTTTTATTCAGCAACTGAAATTGAATATTATTATCTGAATTGCGCTTAACCTCTACCATAAAACGACACAATACATACACATAAATTATAGTTTAGATATTCTTTCTCTATAATAAAACTATCAATAAACCTTTTATCACAGTTATACTATTTGTCACTGTGTAAGCCATGATAAGTTACGCTTACAAGTGACAATGAACAGATATTATAAATTGTAAATTCTACAAATTAAAATTATCCTGATTATGTAGTTCTTTAACAAAAATTAAAATCTTTCATGAATAATAATGGGCAATGTTTTTACAAATGAATCTAATGCCTGATTTTTTGTATAATACTGTACATCGACACTATTACACTTATCGTATACCATACAGCCACCATCAATGATATCATTTAATTTACAAACCAATGAATCATTAACTTTAATAGTTATTTGTTGTATATAATGCAGAAAATTCTTATTTTTATCTACATAATCCGGAATATATGCATAATAAACAAAACATCTTCCAACTTGTATACCTTTATCATATTGATCAAGAGTGTTCTTGAGAATATTAATATTATTTCCATTTAATTCTCCTGCAAAATAAGAACATTCAATCTTCTTTGCATCCATGTTTCTAACACAGCCAGAATATGCAAAAGCATTTTTAGAAATTAAGATTAAA
>JAPORK010000351.1 GCA_026710285.1 Endozoicomonadaceae bacterium
GAACACTGTTTTACAGCTTTTTTGCACAATAACTGGGTAGGAGCTGTAATTTTTTGGGTATTTTAACCAGTCTGACAGCATAAGCAGAATATGATCAGAATAACAACCCCTCCCCGGAAGTAAAATTTGTACAACTGTGCTTTAGCAGGTTTAGGCTTCGACTCCGCTCAGCTAACATAAAACCGCAACCTGAGCAGATAAATTTGCAGCCTGAGCTGAGTCGAAGGCGGTAGAATCGGGTAACGATTTTGTGCACGTTTCATAAGTCATGGTTGCCAATGGAGATAACTGTATAATCGCAGTTGAATTGTCTTGTGTAAGATGTATTTATTTACTCTTTGAAATAATAAAAGACACTAAAAGGAAGTTTTATGAATCTTTTTAATGCCATAATACTGGCTCTTTTATCATTTTGCTATTTTTCAGAAAGCGTGCTTGCTGGTAATACTGATACAGTTAAAACAATACAGAAATCTGTTAGTTTGAAACATTTATCAAATAATGTCATAAAAAAATTTTATGGTCATTGGTTGTCCGATGATTATCAGGCAAAATTTTATTTAAGTCACAAAGAGGTAAAAGTTGATAGTTACAATGGTGCTTTTCGTCCCCCATTATCCAGAAGACTGAAACTGTATGAGTAAGTGTATTGCAGAAATAAAAGATGATCATGTTTCTTTTGTCTTTACAGACAACGAAGGATCTAACGAATATACTATTAAAAGCGCTGGTCAGGATGATGAAAAAAGAGATTGTATCAATATGTGTGAAAAGGATACAGGAAAACATTTTTATTTGATAAGAGTAAAATAAAAAGACTATGGAATTATAATTATTGATGGTGATGATGAATCTTGATGGATGTCGATACAGTTGAAAATCGACCCTGATGCAACCATCCGATGAGATAGCCCTGTAGCTGTAGTTTGATCAAATGAACCAATAAGATAGCCACTACTCTATAATTCAAGTCGCTGTTTGTTCGTGCAGTGTATTGCACAATGAATTAACCCCATAAAAAAGCACTGCTGCGTAAAATTAGTTATTAGAAAGTGATAGACATAATACATTAAAGGATGGTCCGGGAATCATGACCCTGAACCTGAAGGTATTGCCAGGATTGAACTATCTTGTACTGGCAATAGTGGCTGTGGCAGATGCAATGATTCCGATAGTAACCTTCATGGAGAAAGTGGAGGGCTGGCAGATGATTAGCACCTGAAAAGCGTTATATAATTTTTTTTAATTGAAAGCAATATCTGTTCATGTTAACATCCTGATTCACTCATTTTGTAACTACTAATGCCGTTTACTTTTTATGATGATTTTTATCTGGAGTCCTGGCTATTATTTAGGCTTTTATTGCAAAATTTGTGTGATTTGTAAGTAAAAATTAAAATAAAAGGAAGACAGTTTTCTGCCTGTGTAACACAAGTTCATTATTTAAAGAAGAGAAGATGAAAAAAATTTTTATTGTTTTTCTTTTGATCGCGATCAATAATATTTTGACAGTACATGCTGGAAAAAGTAAAGACTATGAAGAAAAACAGTCGTCCAACTCTTTACAAGTCTTACCCGCTCCATCAATCTCATCCAGAGATTTAAATAATATTTTCCCCTCTGGAAATAACTCGTTTAATCACGGGAATCAGGATAATAATTTTGAATTTAAAGCAGTCAAATGTGGCTTTTGCAATTATGAGTACGAAAACTGGAAGCAAGACAGCAATGACTGGATAGAACATGCAAAGCACTCTCCAAATTGTAAATTTTTGCATGATAAAATGGGAAAACATTTCATCGAAACTGTACATTTGCTGAGTGTGGTTAAGAAAAACATCACGCCGGAAGAGATAATCGAAGACATGAAGCGCAATCGTTTTGATGTATCAAAGCTGTATAAACAAGGTTTTCACAAACCTTGTAAACTCAACTCTGACAGTCATGAAATTTCTTATTCTGAACCGAGTAAGGCAGAAATGCCTCAGATTCAACAATCTTCCCAAGATAAGCAAAGATCTGGACCTTTAAGCATAAAGGACAAAGCTAGAGGAACCCGGAGTTTACAAGCATTATTAGTGAATACAAACGACACTAATTCAGCTGCGGGTAACTCACTCCATCAGGAGCAAGTTGGATTAGCTGACCATGAAAATTGTTCTCGTGAAGTTTCTGCTCCGCATCTCCGGCAGATAACTCAGGATAATAATTCTGAATTTGAAGCAGTCGAATGTGGCTTTTGCAATTATGAACACGAAAACTGGAAGCAAGACAGCAATGATTGGATCGAACATGCAAAGCACTCTCCAAATTGTAAATTTTTGCATGATAAAATGGGAAAACATTTCATCGAAACTGTACATTTGCTGAGTGTGGTTAAGAAAAACATCACGCCGGAAGAGATAATCGAAGACATGAAGCGCAATCGTTTTGATGTATCAAAGCTGTATAAACAAGGTTTTCACAAACCTTGTAAACTCAACTCTGACAGTCATGAAATTTCTTATTCTGAACCGAGTAAGGCAGAAATGCCTCAGATTCAACAATCTTCCCAAGATAAGCAAAGATCTGGACCTTTAAGCATAAAGGACAAAGCTAGAGGAACCCGGAGTTTACAAGCATTAGGGAATACAAACGACACTAATTCAGCTGCAGGTAACTCATTCCATCAGGAACAAGCTGGATTAGCTGACTCTAAAAATCAAAATAATGATTCTGAATCTTTATCCGGCATGCAGCCAGAAGTTGCCCGGCAGTTATACAACAATATGCATGCGAGAAAAGTAACATTTAAAAAGTGGTCCGCCCATAATCACGTCAATGCTGTAGATCTTGCCAAAGCAGGATTTATCTATTTAGGTGTTTCTGACAGAGTCAGATGTGTCTTTTGTGATTATGAGCATGAAAACTGGAAGCAAGGTAGTGATCCCTGGATAACACATGCAAAGAACTCTCCAAATTGTGAATTTTTGCATCAAAACAAGGGGATAGATTTTATCACAATGGCAATCTTGCTGGATTTGAACGACAAACAGACGCAATAATATGGACATTATCCAGAGTGAAAAATAATGAAGCAACAAAGTATGGAGGAATAAAATCTGCACGGTGAAATTCTGATACCATAAACTATAATGGACGAGGGCAGGAAACGATTCCTGCTCTTTTTGGTTACAGCAGCGATTTTTTTATGTATAAAACTGTATTAGAGAAAAAGAACTTTATAAAATATAACCATAAAGCAAAACAAAATAATATTCTCCAATCATTTTGTGAGGGTGAGCTGTCACCCTTTTACAGGACCCGGGTTTATGGATATTACCATTATATTAGTTTCGCTAATCATTGCATTAGGGGGGTTTACTCAGGGCTTAACCGGTTTTGGGCTGGCTCTTGTTTCTGTTCCATTGCTTTCAATGACTGTCGATGCCAAAATAGCAGTACCCCTTGCAAGTATTTTTGGATGGGTTGTAACCTGGCCAATTGTTTGGAAGATGCGCCACTGTGTCCAATATAAAACAGGTTTAATTCTGTTTGCAGGCTCAATTCCTGCCTCATTTGTGGGGGCGAAACTACTTGCCACCCTGCCATCTCAATATATTATCATCCCTATGGGTATTATATTGATTGTTTCCAGTTTGTATGCGCTGCGATCGTCAAAACCCTTGTTCCGGCATACTTCGACGTCCGTCACTTTTGGCACAGGTTTTACCTCCGGGGTTCTGGGGGCAAGCGTAGGTGATCCCGGACCTCCGGTGATTGCTTATACTTCTATGCTACCCTGGACGGCTGATCAGTCAAAGTCGACGTTAGCGTTTTTTTTCATGCTGCAAATGGTTAATGCTATCATAAGTTTTTGGGTTACAGGACTGATCACTGTTGAAGTAACTTTCCTTGCGGTCTCTGCAATACCGTTGTTTCTGGTCGGAACCATAGCTGGCATGGTGAGCTACCACTTATTACAGAAACATAAAATCAACTACCACCATCTTGTTCATGCACTGCTCCTTATTATAGGCTGTATGCTGATACTCAAACAGCTGTTCATTTGACGAAATGGAAGCTGCGATGTACACACTTATTAATCCAGAGATTCTTTTTCCCGGCAATCAATACCTATGGCAGGAGCTGTCATGATTGCAGCTGCAACAAGTAGTTTTAAATGAGATTACTTTTCAATAGTTTTAATATCACGCTGCCCACTGGTTAAGCTTTTCGCAGCCACAGGGCAGCAACTGTGAGAATCAAATAATATCAATACTGCTCAGCCAGCCGGATACAAGACATTCGGACTTCGACAGGCTCAGCCCACGGTAGGTACAGGCTCAGCCCACGGTAGGTACAGGCTCAGCCCACGGTAGGTACAGGCTCAGCCCACGGTAGGTACAGGCTCAGCCCACGGTAGGTACAGGCTCAGCCCACGGTAGGTACAGGCTCAGCCCACGGTAGGTACAGGCTCAGC
>JAPORK010000035.1 GCA_026710285.1 Endozoicomonadaceae bacterium
GCAGATTGATAACCATTGCAAAAATGGATGATTTCATTTCAAGAACACCTGTTGACAGATTGTGTGCAAATCTTCCGGGAAAGCATAATTATCAGTCAGGGCATTATTGGTGGTTATCTGCGGATGGAAAAAAAATTGCCTGTATTCCACACGATTATTGTTCTATGTCGATGCCAGCTAATTTACAGTCTGCATCAATGCCAGTTAATTTACAAGATGAAGTAACGAAGGCAGATAATCTGGAATTTAGTAATAGTTATAATGGTATTAATTATGGTGTTGAAGCTGATAATCAACAGCAATATAGTTTAATGCTTAAATTTACAGGAACAATTACAGCGACTCCTGAAGAAAAATATTTACAGTTTTTAATCAAAGGTATTAATCCGGGTAATACAGACAAAGGAGATAATGATGAAACTAATCAACAAAAAAGCTACGTTATTGGAGGCTTGATTGATTCCAGTAATTGTTTACTGACAACAAAAACCAATCAGATCACAGTTGACCTTGGTAAAACATTGCAACCATTGAATAAAGAACAAAATATTTATAGTACTAATCCATCGGGAACAATTATTGAGTTAAATGCTATTTGCTCAAATGCTATAATTTCACCTTACATCCATACTACGATGAGTGATTTTTCCACACACGATCAGCCAGAAAAGGGAATTATTGAGTTAATTGCAGATCAGCCAGAATCCAAAAATAACTCACCACTGTTATTGTATTTATATACAGATAAAACACTAAATCAACCACTTTCTCTAACAACACCGTATAAAATGTCAGAAAGCAAAGGTTTATTTCATGCACAATGGTATCTTCAGGACAAAATAACTGCGAGTAATGCTCAAAAAAATGCTATCGGTCATTTTCGCAGAGTGAATCTTGAATTGAAATATTTTTAATTTCCTGCAAAATACAACAAACAGACGTGTACAGTTAATCTTTTTATAGCAACCAGGTTAAGCAATATTTTTTAGTTTTCCGTTGGTTTTTACAGGTTATCCGGATTATTATAACTTATGTCGGATTCAGTTATGATGCAGAAATAGGATCTTTGATATATTGTATCTTCATATACCCATAAATCTTAAATGGATCATCATCAGGTAAAACTGATTTAATTATATTGCCATACGCTTTTTTTACCTTGCTGAGAGAGCCCTTGGACGAGCGTACCCCACCAGCGTCGTCAAAAAAATATGAAATCCATGTATCTTTATCATCCCTGCTAAAAACAGATATATGATATTGATGCTGTGTAACAGCGCTTTGAAGAGGTTCTGTCAAAACATCTTCAAATGAGTCCAAAGGTGCATCTGATATATCGACAAAACTTTCACCAGTGCTTAATTTATTTAAAATAGTTATAAACGTATCCATAAAAATTGCTGCTCTCTCTTGTATTTTAGTGTGACCAATATTACAGTTAACAGCCATCGTAAAACCTAATTTTTTGGTAAGAAAATTCTGATAATCTGACAGAAAAAGAGGTTGAGCATTCCTTTGTGCCACCAGTATTAAAGCACCACTATCACATAAAATTAACGAATTATTTTCTGATTTTAAAATTTCCCAAACGGTAATAACATCATTCATACTTCTGAGAAACAGCGCCAGCTTTCCTTCAGTTCGTATAAGCTGATTAACTGCTTTTGTCCTTAAAAGTATGATAGCACTACTGATCATCATCACACGAGGAGATCCATCAGGGGTATGAGAAGAGAGTACCATCATCATCTGAAAATTAAGCTTTTCAGGAGCGATTTTACACAGATATGCAGGTGAAGACAGTGGTTCAGAAAGAAAAAAACCCATATCAGCTGCTGCGGTAACAAGTGTTGCTGCCATTTCTGTCATACCGATAACAGAAGCTGCCACATTAAGTCCTTTATTTGTAGGAACTGAAGCGGCGATGACAGGGATGCTTCCATAAATGGCAGTGCCTCCTGCCACGGCAGCACCAAGTACAGTACCACCATAACTGGCTGCCGAAACACCTAAAGTGACCACAGTTAAACCAGTCATAATTACTGCGCTGGCAATATTTGCCCATTTTGCATGCAATGCACTTAATCCAAAGGAAGTGATATTTCCAAACCATTTAAACGTAGTTTCCAGCCACCGGGGTGTATTGCCTGAAGGATCACTATTCATTATCGGGTTATTACTGCCAAAGCCATAGCCGTTTCCTGCCGGATCTTCACTAACAAAACAGCGCATTTCCGGATTATAAGTTCGATGTCCGTTACCTAAAAACTGCCAGCCTGTTACAGGATCAGTTAACTCTCCATCAAATCCATATAATGTTTTTTGATACAGAGGTAGTTGTCGTAAATTATTATTTTGATGAAAGACCATACCATAAGGGCTATAAATACTGCGTTGGTTTAATTTATATTGGAAAGAGCTGTTTTTTGTTTTATTGAGAACACCGACTACATCTCCTTTATAATTGGTTTCATTATATGTTTGAATAATATTATCGATGGTTTTAGTCACACCTAAATAACCTATAAGATGTGTATTTTGTCCAGGAGAGTTGATTTTTTCATTAATTAATTTATTACCCTGATAAAACAAATAGCGAATACCATCGATACTTGCTATTTTTACTGTTTTACCACTACTGTCATAGCTATAATAACTATGCTGACCATTTGCTTTATTCACTTGTATAACCTGATTAAAAGCATTGTAAAGCAGATGGTTTCCTTCTCCGTCTGTTATCATATTACCCATTACATCATAATCAAAATGATGCAATGCAGTTGTGTTATGATTCCATATTGTGCCTGTCTGCCGAAGGCGTAGCGGAGCTTTCGGATCAGAATAATAGTAATCCATTTCTTTAGTAATGGTTTTGTTGATTACTGAATCCTGCAGCGTTTCCCGTACACTGGAAAGGCGATTCAGCGGTGTGAAAGTATAATTCTGACGGATAATAACAGGAGCATGGATAAAACCAGAGTCTGAAAAACGGGTATCTCTGGGACAGAGTGGTAATTTATCAGAACCTTTACAGATCATACTGACTAAATTATTAAGTGCATCATATTGATAACTTAATTTTGCATATTGATACTGATTGGTTTTCTGAAGAAGTGTTGTAATATTCCCATTAGCATCATAACGAAATTGTTCATCATATAAACGACGACCATGCATTGTATCAGTCATTTCCAACAAATGACCAAAAGCATCATAGCGAAGTTTACGATTCATTCCGCTACCATAATGCAAAGCCTTAACACGGGAAAAATCATCAAAGACTAAAGTGCCTGTTATTTCAGCTTTGCTGTTAAGCGGCTTATAAACCATTTTTTTTAAGTGTCCCTGTATATCATAAACTATTTGGTTTTGATTTCCGACAATATCAGTCGTATTGATAAGACGTCGGTTTATATCATACTTCCAATTTAGTTTATAATCTGCATAACCATTTTTACCGGAGTGAATCAGTTGTCTCATTAATCCATCAGCATCATAGGTAAAAGTAGTTGTACCTGTTATTCCTATTTTTTCTGTAAGCAATGTAGTTACCGGATCATAATGGAGTTGCAATTGTAAGTTTCCATCTAATGATTGAGCTACAGGTAAACCCAATACATTATATTGCAGAGAGAGAGAATGACCTGCCGGAGTTGTTACACTAAGCAACTGGCTATTTTTATTATAAGTAAATGTTGAATGGTTGCCGTCTTCTCCTGCACCCCACAATAACTCACCGGCAGTATTATATTGTGCTGAATACAGAAGATAGTGACCACCTGAAACAGGATATGCCCAGGACTGAATGAGATGACCTGACAGATCATAAACGCTATGCATTCTGTCACCTGCCGGATCGATAATATCGGTTACAATACCGAGTCCGTCATAATTTGTTTGTACGATATGTCCAAGAGGATCACTGGTTTTTACAGCGCGACCAAAGGCATCATAAGTAATAGCAGACACTTTAATTCCCTGAATTTTTATTATCTCCGTAGGCAAGTGGCACAAGTGATACGCTGTGGGAGGTGATTTTACAGAAGCCGGAATGAGCAAACTCATTGCCGGCTTATACAATATATTGGCATGAGTTATAGAAATAGCAGAATATTGTCCTGTACTACTTTTTTCATAGTGAACCACACAACGATCAGCATCATCATATTCGGTTATCATTTCTGTATTATCTGACCGGTGAGTTCTGATGACCCGACCGGAATCATCGTAATCATGTGTGGTTGTAAATGTATGGATTATATCAGGCTTTTTTGTAGTATAAGTATACTCTGCCAGAATACGCCCATAACAATCATAGCTGAGTCTGTGTATCGGAAGCCAGCTACCATGTACAGGTTTTCCTGTTGCAGTGATAACCTGATTGAAGTGCATAAGCATGCGTCCTGCACCATCAAAAATTGTTTTTTTCTGTAGATTATTGGGTAAAGTAACTAATAACTGATTGAGTGCAGGTGAGATGGTATATGTATAATAATTGCTGACGGCAAAAGATGTTCCAACAGCATGATCTTCCTGAATTAAACGACCCATAAAATCATAATGATAACGAGTAATATTCAGTCCTGTTACATCTGTCATTTGCAAGGTTTGGTTGGTAAACAGACTGGTAGTAATAGTAGGTGAAAATCGACTTTTACCTGATTTTAAGTCAACAGAATTATAGACTGTTTTAGTCTGGTTGTTTTTACTTTTTATGTAGTAATAATGCTTAATCACTGAGGTGATTGCAGAGGCTTTATCTGTACTACCTGTAAAAATAGTCTGCTTCAATAAACCGTAAAGAAACGGATTGCCAGGATCATGATAGTAATTATATCGTGTTTCGGTATATTGCTGTTCTGCCCGGGTTACCTGATGATCCAGAATCGTGGTATAACTGCTATCTGCATAAGCCGGTATTTTTTGATAATAGTTATACCTGGTAATCGGTGGAGGTATAGCTGTTGCTGTTTTAATGGAAGCAGGATATTGAGTGATTGATTCAGTTAAGGCACCTGCAAGCCATCCATGCGGTACAGGTGGACAGGCTGCATCTCCCTGTTCAGGACAATATTTCATTACAGTTAAGCGGCCATAAGCATCTTTATAATGAGTTGTACGACCTTGTTTGTCATAAGAAATTGTTTCTGTTCTGATGGCTGGATACGTAGCACCATCACTCCAAAGTTTGGTGACTATCTTTAATGGAAGACTATAATAAACCGGTAAATTTTTAAAAGATGAGTGGGCACAACCATCCGGATCATTCATATGGCAAAAAAAAGTTTGTACTTCTGATAGTGTGTACCCTGTTCGTATACTTATTTTTTTATCATTAATCAGCAGGTGATATTTATTATAAGTACGAATCTCTTTGACAAGACCATTATCTTCTTCTGTTTGGTAAGTGTAGTTTATTGGTGCTTCAAACAAGAGATCTTTAAAAGAACCATGAGTCACAGATAACCCGGAATTAAAGCCAAGATAATTATGCCTATTATAATTAGCCCCGGAATAATGGTAGTGTATTATCATAACCGGTTGATTTGCGCCAGGGTCTACAGATACTTTATTAACAACACATAAGGCATGATTTGAAGAAGGATCAGATACTGGTATTTGCATGGCTGATTTACAGTCATAATAAAATTTTTTGGTTAATCCTGTAGGGTAATCTATTTGTGACATTAAAGATTTTGCATACTTAATATAAAGTCCGGAAATGATATCATGCTGTGGTGACTCGAATGATATATTATGTATTTGATTCGCTGATTTATTTATAATTAAAATAACCGGTTCTCCAACAGCACCTCTGTTAACTATGTAAATTTTGTCGTTTTTATAATGAAGTGTAATTTGATGACTTTTATCATCGGTAATTGATCGTAACAGGTGTGTTTTGGGTGTATAAAAAAAATGAACTGACCAGCCGTTTTGTTGCTGAAGCGCTGTTTCATATCCATCATGATTCAATGTTTCACGTAAACCATTAGCATAAGTAATTACAAACATATTTTTTTTGTCACCATCAATACGAATATCCTGTAATTTATGGTATGCAGGAAACCATCGTCCCCTGGTTTTTTTAAGATAAAAATTTTGACCTGTAGATGTTGTCAACTGATTAGTTACAGGATTGAAGTGGGTTAGATTCCAGCTCCAGCCATAACCAAGCCCGTCCGGATTAGCAGTCATACCACTATTGTAATTTGCTTCTAAATCAATATCCGGACCATGCCCTTCATTGCTTAATAAGCTGCCAGCGTTTATGTGTGCAGATAACATCCCTGTACGTGGATCTGTTTGTGCATCTATCGTTTTTTTAAAATTAAAAGCATTAGACCATAAGGATGATCCACTGCTACTTTGTGTTAACAAACGTGATGATAACCTCTTTTCTTTATAGTGATCAGCCGAGAATAAAGTGCTATTGGGTTTTTGGTCGGCTTGCTTTAAAAAAGTTGGTTTAATAGCATATTTTTTTACAGGTTCAGGAAGAATTCTTGTATATATTACCGGACAAAAAACAATTATGGAAAGTAGTAATGTAAGAAAAACAGCAAGAAAAAAATAATATAATTTATTAGCAGATATTAATTTCAGGTATTGAAGAAACATCAAAAAACCCCAAAAAATTTATTTTTAATTAATCGGTTATGGCAATGTATTTTGAACTCTGATCTGAATACTTCATGTCTTTTAAAAAACGATAGTACAATTTATTATTTTCATATGTCAATGTGGTGAAAATGGTGGATTTAATGTTGCGAGACTCTTTATTCGTCATCAGTTATAGAAATAATTACCAGGTTCTGCACAAAAAAAAGATCTTAAAAACGGCTTTAAGATGTTTGTTAATATTTTTTATAGTTTTAATTTCAGAGAATCAAATCATTTCTGGGTTTGCATCATTTGCAATAAATCTCTAAATACGGCTGACCAATATTGTAACTTTATATATCCATAAATGCAATCATCACTTCTTTCAGTCCCCTGGGAGGCATCATCAAAAAAAGCATGTTTTATTTCCTGAACTGAGCCCCTTGTAATTTCGACTCTGCCATCACGATAAAAACGATAGAGACTCCAGCTTCTTTCATCATTCCTTGCAACAACAGCTATATGACGCAGGTGCTGCAGAACGGCTATTTCACAAGGGCGTGTTAAAATTTTTGAAAATGATTTTATTGGCGCTTCTGCTACACTGATAAACTTATCACCATTACTTAATTTTTCCAAAACAGATTTAAAACAAAGTACATAATTCATTCCTGCCACTATGCTGTTAGAAGGAGAAAAAATAAGCTCTGAGAACGTTTTTTTCTGTCTGAGAAATAACTGAATATCTGATAGAAGAAGAGGCTGCATATTCTTTTGTGCCGCCATAAGCATAACAGAAGTATCACATGCAACCAGTTCATTTGGATGTGATTTTAAAATTTTCCAAATGATAGTAACATCTTCAAAACTACTTAGCTCCAACGCTTCACCATTACGAGTTTTCACGATATATTTAGATGCCTGATTAAGTAAAAGTTGTATAGGCATATCAGCATCTATTACTGGTTTAGATGTAGTACCATCAGCACTGTGAATTAATGCAGGTATTTTCAACATATTCAGATTACCTATTTCAGGTCCTGTTTTATCAGAAGAGGCTAAGGAAAGTGGTGCAGACAGAAAAAATCCCATGTCGACTGCTGCGGTAGCCAGTGTAGCTGCCATTTCTGTCAGACCTATAACTGATGCTGCCATATTGAGTCCTTTATTAGAAGGAACTGAGGCGGCGATAACAGGAATACTTCCGTAAATGGCGGTGCCTCCTGCTACGGCAGCACCCAGCACAGCACCACCATAGCTGGCTGCGCTGGCACCTAAAGTGATTATAGTTAAACCTGTCATCATCACGGTGCTGGCAATATTCGCCCATTTTGCATGTAATGCATTTAATCCAAAAGAAGTAATATTTCCAAACCATGTAAACGCACTTCCCAGCCACCGGGGTGTATTGCCTGAAGGGTCGCTATTCATTACCGGATTATTGCTACCAAAACCATATCCGCCACCTGCCGGATCTTCATTAAAAAAATAACGCATGCCCGGATTATAAGCTCGATTTCCGTTTCCTAAAAACTGCCAGCCGGTAGCAGGATCAGTTATTTCTCCATCAAAGCCATATAATGTTTTTTGATACAAAGGCAAGAGTAATGAATTTTTTTTACAATGAAAAACCATACCATAAGGGCTGTAAATATTAGACTGACTCAAATTGTACTTATGCAAATCGCCTTTTATTTTATTGAGTACACCCACTACATCTCCTCTGTAGTTAGTCTCATTGTATGTTTGAATAACGCCATCGATGCTTTTAGCAACACCTAAATAACTAACAAGATGTGTATCTTGTCCGGGTGAGGTTATCTTTTCATCAGTTAATTTACTGCCGTGATAAAAGAGATAACGAATGCCATCTGCACTTGCTGTTCGTACTGTTTTTCCGCTACTGTCGTAACTATAATAACTATGCTGACCATCTGTTTTGTTTACCTGAACAATTTGATTGAAAGCATTATAACGCAGATGATTTCCCTCTCCATCTGTTATCATATTACCCATTACATCATAATTAAAATGATGCGTTACAGCTGTCTGATGGTTCCAGATTGTATCTGTTTGCTGAAGACGCAATGGAACTTGTGGATCAGAATAATAATAATGCATATTTTTAGTAATGGTTTTACCAGTTGATAAATTCTGTAATATTTCCCGAACACCGGCAAGACGATTTAGTGATGTAAAGGTATAATTTTGGCGGGTAATAACAGCAGCTCCGGTCAAATTGGAACCTGAAACATTGGTATCTCTTGGGCACAGTGATAATCCGTCAGAACCTGTGCAGGTCATACTTACTAAATTATTAAGCGCATCATAGTTGTAATTTAATTTTGCATATTCAGATCGGTTGTTTTGTTGAATAATTGTTGTAATGTTATTATTGGTATCATAATGTAAATGTTCATTATATAAGTGACAACTATTGAGTGTATCATTCATTTCCAGCAAACGATCAAAAGCATCATAACGAAACTTACGATTCATTCCACTACCATAATGCAAAGCCTTAATACGTGAAAAGTCATCATAGACTGAGCTGCCTACCGTTTCAGCTTTACTGTTAAGCGGCTGATAAATCATTTTTTTTAAGCGTCCATGTATGTCATAAACAATTTGTGTCTTATTCCCGGCAATATCAGTCGTACTAACAAGACGCCGGTTCAGATCATATTCCCAGTTGAGTTTATAATCAGCATAGCCGTTTTTTCCTGAATGAATCAGCTGCCTGATTAGTCCATCGGTATCATAGATAAAAGTCGTTGTACCGGTTATTCCTATTTTTTCTTTAAGTAATGTGGTTACCGGATCATAATGAAGTCGTAACTGCAATTTTCCATCTAGTGACTGAGCTACGGGTAAACCTAATACATTATATCGCAAAGAGAGGGTATGACCTGCAGGAATTGTTGCGTTAAGCAACTGATTGTTTTCATTATAAGTGAATGTTGAGTGGTGTCCGTCTTCTCCTGCACTCCACAGCAACTCACCTGCATTATTATATTCTGCTGAAGATAAAAGATAGTGACCGCCTGAGATAGGATATGCCCAGGATTGAATAAGATGACCTGACAGATCATAAACACTATGCACTCTGTTACCTGCCGGATCAGTAATAGTGGTTACACTGCCGAGTCCGTCATAACTGGTTTTCACGATATGACCCATAGAATCAGTGAGTTTTACCGCGCGACCAAAGGTATCATAATTGGCAGCAGATACTTTAATTCCATTGACGTTTATTATGTCATCAGACAAGTGGCACAGGTGATAAGCAGCAGGAGGTGGTTGTGCAGGAGCGGGAAGAAGCAAGTTAATTATTGGCTGATACAATATATTTGCATGAACTACAGAAATAGCAGAATAATTTCCTGCGCTACTTTTTTCATAGTGAACCACACAGCGATCGGCATCATCATATTCAGTTATCACTTCCCGGTTATCTGACAGGTGAGTTTTGATAATTCTGCCTGAATCATCGTAATTATACGTGATTGTAAATGTATGGATTATATCAGGCTTTTTTATGATATAAGTATGTTCTTCCAGAACACGACCATAGTGATCGTAGCTGATACCCTGTACCGGAAACCAGCGATCAGGTATTGGTTTTCCTGCTGCAGCAATAGCCTGATTGAAGCAAATGAGCATACGTCCTGCACCGTCAAAAATTATTTTTTGCTGTAGATTGGTGGCTGACGTAATTAGCAACTGATTGAGTATGGGGGATACGTTATATGCATAATAATCACTGCTGGCAAAAGGTGTTCCAACAACATAATCTGTCTGAATTAAACGACCCATAAAGTCATAATGATAGCGGGTAATATTCAGTCCTGTTGCATCAGTTGTTTGTAATGTCTGATTAGTAAGCAGGCTGGTAGTAATAGTAGATGACAATCGACTTTTACCTGACTTTAAGTCAACAGAAGTATAAGTTGTTTTAGCCTGATTATTTGCACTTTTTATATAATAATAATGTTTACTAACAGAAGTGATTGCAGAGGCTTTATCTGTACTGCCTGTCAAAATAGTCTGTTTTAATAAACCATAAAGAAATGAGTTATCAGGATCCTGATAATAATTATATTTTGTTTCAATATACTGCTGTTGTGCACGGGTTATCTCGTGATCCACAACCATGGTATAACTATTGCCTGTATGAGCAGGCATTTTACGATAATAGTTATACACTGTAACCGGCGGTGGTATCGCTGTTTCTGTTATAACGGCGGCAGGATATCGAATGACTGATTCTGTTAAATTACCCAAAAGCCATCCATGCGGTACGGGCGGACAGGCAGCATCTCCCTGCTCAGGACAATATTTTGTTATAGTCATGCGACCATAGGAATCTTTATAGCGGCTGGTACGACCATATTCATCATAAGAAATTGTTTCTGTACTGATAGCAGGATAAGCTACATTATTACTCCAGAGTTTAGTCATTATCTTCAGTGGCAGGCTATAATAAACCGGCAAATTTTCAAAAGAAGAATGAGCGCAACCATCCGGATCATTTTGTTGGCAAAAAAAAGTTTGTACTTCAGATGATTTTTTCCCTGTATGTACATTGATCTTTTTATCATCAATCAACAAGTGATATTTATTATAAGTACGAATTTCTCTGACAAGTCCGTTATCCGTTATTGTCTGGTAAGTATAATTTACCGGTGCTTCAAATAAGGTATCTTTAAAAGAATGGCTAAAAACAGATAGTCCGGAATTAAATCCGAGATAATTATGCTCATTTTGATTTGCCCCGGAGTAATAATAATGCATTGTCATTATTGGCTGATTAGCACCAGGTACAACCGATACTTTAGTAATCACGCATAAAGCATGATTTGAAGCGTTATCAGATGCCGGGATTTTCATGGCTGATTTACAATCATAATAAAATTTTTTGATGAGTCCTGTGGGGTAATCAATTTGTAAGATTAAATGTCCTATATACCGAATATAAAGTCCGGAGATAACATAGTGTTGTGGTGACTGAAATGATATATTACATATTTCATCTTTTGATTTTTTAATAATTGATATGACAGACTCATTAAGAGCATCTTTATTAATTATAAATATATTGTCGTTTTTGTAATAAAATGTAATATAGCGACCTTTATTATCGGTAACAGATTGTAATAAATGTGTTCCTGGTATATAAGAAAAATGGACCGACCATCCGTTTTGTTGCTGAAGTTCTGTTTCATAGCCATCATGATTCAGTGTTTCCCTCAAACCATTAACATAAGTAATCATAAAAGCACTTTCTTTATCACCATCAATACGAATATCCTGTAATTTATGGTACAAAGGGAACCATCGGTTCTGACTTTTTTTCAGATAAAAGTTTTGTCCTGTAGACGTCGTTAGATGATTGCTTTCAAGATTAAAGTGTGTAAGATTCCAACTCCATCCATAACCAAGTCCGTCAGGATCAGCCGTGGTACCACTGTTGTAATTTGCTTCTAAATCAATATCAGGTCCGTGTCCTTCATTACTCAGTAAACTGCCGACTTTTATATGAGCAGAAAGCATTCCAGTGCGTGGATCTGTTTGTGTATCTATAGTTTTTTTAAAGTTAAAAGCATTAGACCATAAGGATAATTCATGACTGTTTTCTGTTGCTAAAGAGCTTAATGATCTCTTGTTTTTATAATGATTCGCTGAATATAAATTGTTGCCGAACCCTGGCTCTGTCGGTTTTAAATAAGCCGATTCAGCAACATATTTTTTGACAGATTTATAAAGAGTATTGGCATCTGCTTTTGGATAAAAAATTATAATAAAAAGAAGTAATACAGAAAAAAAAATAACTAAAAAATAAAATAATTTATCAATATAACCTGATCCTGAGTATTGCAACATCATTAGAAGGTTTCCAAAAATTTTATTTTAATTTATTAAGGTGTAAGGTTTAAATAACTTGCATGAAATGGAAGTGCTACAGACGGGCAGCAACCGGATCTTTTATCAATGATGAAATATAGTATAGGTAATGATTTAATTTATTTCCTGATAATTCTGACATGAGGAACTATTTAGTCAGTCCTGAAAAATACAATTTGATCAAAACATCAAGGTTCAAAGTTTTTGGCATAACACGCTATATTTCATGAAAGTCAGAAACTAAAAAATATGCTTAAAAGACAGGTCAGAATAACGGAACTATTTCAGCATCAAATCCTGTTCAGTAATTGTCAGTTTAGATAATAAACGATATTGTTGTATCAGGTAAAGTCAATATTTTTTGTTAAATGTTCTTTGTTTGTTGTAAAAAGAATGCTCTGAGCCGCTAAAAAAACAACAGATTATGTAAAGTAAATTCTTCCCTGAAAATTTTTTTGGAGTATTTCGCAATATGATTGGACCAAACAAACCAACAGAACCACAAATAAAACCAGAGCAAGATACATCAACCGCTATGGATGTTGATAGTCAGCAATCATCTGGTGCAGAAGCATTTAACAGCAAGACAGTTACAAAACAAGAAGACGTAAAACCACTTGCAAAAAGACGAAACATCGGTTTGAAGCTTAATTTATCTGAGGGAAAAAATAGAAAAATAACACTCTCTGAGAGCAAAAAAGCAGATGGCACCAACAGTGATCAAAATAGTAAAGTCGCTGCAAGTTCCGGCAGACCGGTGTCTGAAAAAGCAAAAGATACCCAAAATATGCAGGATATGAGCTCCAGATTATTTAAGCTTGCAGAAAACACAGAGGTTGGTCCACAAGTATTTTCTAAGCCCGCAACACACAATGAATTTTCAATATATCCCATAAAAAATCATGATACTGTCTTATGGGCACATGCAATGCCAAGAGTTGAAAGATTTGATCCGTCTCAACCTGATCTTGATCAACGGGTAAGCATGTGGTTACTGGCTGAGCAAAACAACATCAATACGATTGTTGCTTTAGAACAACAGGGTTGGAATGATTACAAACAGTATCAAGCTGAAACTGACGATGGGGTGATAGAAGCTGTGATTGACGAGGGAAGTAAACAGCCGCTGACATCAATACAATCTGTTGGTAAAGAACTTGCAGATAAATTATCTCTATCTGAAAAAGAGGAAAATAATTATCTGTTAAAGGGTATAGAGAAGCGGGCAAACCAATATACAGTAACGGTTACACACAAAGACAGTAATGAGCAGGAAGTTTCTAAAAAGCAGTACACAGTGATTGAGCATCAGTACTGGCAAGATGACAAAGGTCTTGTTCCGGAGCTTGTTGATAAAATACTGGAACTAACTCCTGATAAAGATTGCATGGTACACTGTCTGGCCGGAGTGGGGCGTACCGGAACGCTGATCATTTTGAAGCAAATGGAAAAAGCCTTTCAGGCTAAAACATTAACTGGTGATAATCTGGTCTCTTTTATCTGTCAGGCTGTTAAAGATGGGCGTGTTATGCGGGGGAAAAATCTTTTTGTCAAAACCAAAGAGCAAATGCAAACGCTTCTTGAATATGGAATGAAAATAACCGGGGCTTCAAAAGAAGCTGTAGATGCACAGTTACAGCAGCAGAAGCATGCCAAATAAAAAAATTTAAAAAGGGCAGTCAAAGGTTGATACTAAACTGAGTGGTTGTCCTTCTTTACTGTACAAGTAAACAACGCTATTTATATAAAATAGTTCTTGAATTATACACCTCAATAATAAATATCCTATAGCGTAAAATACAGTATCAGATAGCACTATACTAAATAATGAATAGCATAAGAGGTAAGAAAAGTAGCAATGAAAACAACACAAAACACTATAGCTCATCATAACACTAAAAGCTTATTTTTTTGAAATATTCAGCGACTGGCAGTTGGTGTTAGCCAGAGAAACACCTCCTTTATCAGACGAGGAATGCCAGCGTCTGAATACTTTTCTGCAGCGACACATTTTAACTATTTTTGTTGAAACTGTAGTGCAATAACTATCTGATTGTGTCAAAGACGACTATAAAATATCATGATTATTTGACAATTACCGCACAGTGTCTATTTTTGCGTAAATATTAATAATTGAAAATGCTGGTTAATTGTTGCATAGTTGTTCAGTACAGGCTCCTGCTCTGTTTTGGTGTAACTGTACAACATACTGTATGCATTGATCTACCTTATTTAACAGATAACAATTATGATTAGCATCAAATAATGTTTTGTTTGTTGATTAAAATCAGCACGATATAAAAATAATTTGCCTTAAAAAAATAAAAATCCAGACTGAAGTAGTAAAAGGAAAAATGATAATGATAAAAAAAATAGCTTGCAGGAGGGGCACTTTTCTTCTTATAGCTTTGTTTTATCTGATTTTTGTGCAGGTAGCCCGGGCAGCCCCGACAAATGTTATCGCTTGCTATATTACCAATACTGGTATGTATATGGCAATTGGTGCAGATAGCAGTACAGAGCCTGAAAAGAAATTTTTTATGGATCAGTCAACGGAACCCGAACTTATTTTTGATTCACCCTCACTCGCTTTTACAAGCTCCCCACTAAAATTTTTTTACTCTTTTTGTAGGCGGCATGGACAGGAAATTAATCAGTTATTCAGTGATGACAGACACAAAATGCTGCCAGTAGAAGTTCATATTTCTGCAGCTGGTACTTCTCTGGCAAAACATTATTATGCTCTCGGGGAAAAAATAACACAACCTTATCTCAACTCAGATCAGCTGAAACATATTAAAAAGCACTCATCATGGAGTCAGTTAAAAAGTTTTGAGTATATATTCAGCTGCGAGATAGAAAAGTGGTTGCCCGGCAGGGATATTACCATACACCCAATAGCAGAAGATATGGCCTCGATAGTAAACATGGCTTCTTTGTATTATCATCAGATAAAATCAGATATACAGGGGGAACCGCAATCAGATCAAAGTGTAAAACCGGAAAAAAGTGGAGGTCAACACAAGTCTTTGCTTACAGCCTATATAACAACCTGTAGCCACTTTTGTTTGATTGATGATTATACAGATACAAACGGCTGCTACGCTGAATTAAAAAAAACAAACTGCTTTTCTTATAAGGACCGGTATATTAACAATCGGATAGGCTCTGATTTTAAACAATATAATCTATGTAAATGTATAAACAGTACAATCATGAAACCTGTAACAGCAGAATTCAGCAGACAGATACAGGGCAACAAACGGTGGTATCAGTATCAAATAAAGTTAGATCAGAGGCGGTTTGATAATTTGTTCTGGCAATATCAGCAACAGGAGAAAGATCATTTGTTATCTGCTGTGTATGCAGTTAATATCTTGCAGAATGCAAAGCATGCAGATAAACCCGTTGATGAAGATGAAGCATCCTGCATGTTTTATCGTCTTGGAATGTTCGGCTTTGGTTGCAACTTGCTTGGTGACTGGGTTACCAATGTTCTTTATGAAGATGGGTATGCTGCAAAAATTAATCAAATCCAGCGAGTATATCCACAGTATTCACCAGAATGTGCTTGTGATCATGCTATGAATTTAATTGAAGGTGTTATGCAATCACTTATGGAGGAAATTATAAGCATAACGCTGTTTTTGGTAAAGCAAAACAGAGAAGAAAATAAGCAATATCCGGCAATTTATCCGCTTATACTTGTAGGTGACAGAATTGACTTGTTGGAGCAGTATGCTCTTAGAAAAGGTTCCTGTTTTTCAGCTATATTGTTAGAAAAGTTGCAAAATCCACAAGAGATAGACAAACTTTTTAAACAAATGCTTGCAAAGAAGAAGTGTAAAGACAAAGAGCAATTTGAAACAGATATACGAACTTTATCCATACCTGTTGTTCAGCAGATGATCATCATACCTAAAAAACAATTTGTGAGTTTAATGTATCAGAATGCGCTGAAAGAGATACATGAAGATGGATCATAGAGAGAAGCAGAGCAGACAGTTATGCTGAGAGTGAAGTGGGTTATTGTGTGTGCAGTCATCGTATAACTGCTTCTCTCCTTCGATAAGCTCAGGACACCGCTTTAACTCTACTGGCTTCGACTCCGCTCAGCCCACAGTTTATGCCAAAAAGGCTGGTATATTCAGTAACAGGCAACCTGCCAGAACAAAAATAAAAGTTTAAAAAATGTAACTAAGAGACAGGGGCTAAGCAGAGTTGAGGAAGCCGGGTAGGCTGAACGGAGTCAAAGCAGCCTGGTGGGCTGGGCGGAGTCTACTGTCCCTCAAGACCGGTAATAGGTTCTATTTTTCCCCAGACATGACAACGTGGGCAGCGCCAATGTAACTCTTTCCCTTCAAAACCACAATTCATGCAGCGATAAATAGGCTGGGCTGCAAGAATTTTCTTTACAATATCTCTGAGCAATAAAACCAGTTGTTGTCCATTTCCTTTTATATTATGGAGCTGGTTCTCAATTAAAAAATCCATTCCTTTCAGAGAAGGATGTTGAATAATGCGTTCTGCCGCAAACTGGCTTGCCTCATGGTCACTTTGAGAAGCCGCTATTTTGCGTGTTGTCGCAGCGATAACTGCAATGCCAGGATAATTTTTCAGACAATAAGCCAAGTAGGTTGACAGCCCATGCTGTGTATGAATATGCTCATAACATTTTTCTAATAACTCTATGCTTTCAGAAATGAACAGAGGATTTTTTCTAGCTATTTTTTGCAAGACTCTGGTTGCTTCCCGGTAATTACCCAATTTATATTCAAGCAATCCAAGTTGTAAGTTAGACCTGACCCCTCTCTTATCAAAAGCCATTGATTTTTTTATGTTTTGCCTGGCTTGCAAAAATTCTTTTTGTTGCAAACAGATGTTTGCCAGTTCAGCATAATAATGTCCGGTCTGAATCGCCATCGTAACATTAATATGTGGTAACTCCATAATGAGGTCAATGGCTTTTTGCCATTCTTTTTCTTGTTCATAAACGCTTAACAGGCTTTTTACAGCCTCATCTTTTTGACTCCACTCCACCTGACTCAATTCAAGCAAAAGCGCTTCCGCTCTGTCGAGAAGACCTGCCTTGAGATAATCATGAGCAAGTTCAAGCTGAACCTGAAAAGATTGCTCTTTTGTAAGGCTGGATCGTGCCAGAATATCTTGGTGTGCCTGAATAGCTTTTTCAATTTCTCCTCTGCGGCGGAATAACCGACCAATGATAATGTAAGTTTTCACATTATCATCGGTACTCAACTCCAGCGCTTTGATAAAGGAATCAATTGCTTCATCTGTTTGTTCATTTAAAAGATAATTAAGTCCGGTAAAATACTCGTTATTAAGATTATTTTCATCCTGAAAGGTGGTTTTTTTTTTTGAAAAAGGCTGCCATCGTCCTAAAAGAAAGCCAATGAATATTGAAGTTAAGATCAAAGCTAAAAGGGTGGGGTCAAACATAGACTTAAGATAAACCTTTTAAGGTTGTCACTCTGAGTTTCTTCAAATCTTCTTCCCTGCGTTTTAGCTTTCGTTCAATGCTGGCGTTATGAAGGCGTAACCGAACAATGATCAGTGTGCCTGAAAACAGCCCAATAATTCCACCGAGTACAAAAACAACAACCAGCATTGCAGAGAGTGGTATGGTAGGGAAAGAGTGGCTGAATAATACAAGGTTTACCATGCTTTTATTTTCTGCTACAAAGCTTGTCATAAAGACTAAAAATACCAGAATAATAAACAGATAAAGTACAATTTTAGTTATTCTGATAATTTTCATTGATGCGCCTTGTCTTTCATATTGCTATAAATTTGAATGATGTCTGCATATTAAAGCTTTAGATTGTTTTTAAAAGTTGACAAGCTACACATGATTAACTGATGCATAAAAATTTAATGTTCCTGTTTGTCAGCAATTTTTCTGAACCGGACGAATATGTTATCAAAAATTCGTATTGTTAACATATTAATGCCGAAGAGCTAAGATTTTGACTCTACTGCACTATATCAATACTGTGTTATAAGGGCAAATAAAAAAAGTATTTCAATGTGTTTTTTGTATGTCTGTATCTTACCTTTACTCATTTGTTGTTGACTTTTTCTTTGAGTTGTTTTCCTGGCTTGAAATAGGGAACATGCTTTTCGCCTAAATGGAAAACTTCTCCTGTTTTTGGATTTCTTGCTTTCCTTGGTGCACGGAAGTGAAGACAAAAGCTTCCAAACCCACGAATTTCGATACGATTTCCATTAGACAAACTATCTGTCATAAAATCAATTATCGTGTTAACGGCAGCTTCAATATCCTTAGTATTTAATTGTGAAAAATTTTTTGCCAGTTTTTTCTTAAGCTCTGAGCGGGTCATAGAATTAGCTCCTACTATTATTTCGAATGAAAAACATTAAGTCTAAGTTAGCTAATCCATCGGAAATAATCAAGCAACTTATTGATTCAAATAAAAAACGCAGATAAAATCTGCATTTTTCATTTGATAAGACATTTATTTTTGATTTGAATCTTTCATTTGTTGACGTATCAGCTCTCCAATTGTTGTAGGGCCTGTTACCTCATCAGACTCGCTGCGACGCTGCTCTTTTTTCGCTTGCTGAGCTTTTGTTTTAACTTCATTTTTAGCTTTAACTGACAAGCTAATAACTCTGTTTTTGCGGTCAATACTAACGATTTTAGCCTCGATCTCATCATCTTTTTTCAACACATTGGTTGCATCTTCGACACGATCATGGCTAATTTCAGATGCTTTTAGGACGCCTTCAACATTTTTATCCAGCTCCACTGTGGCAGCTTTTGCTGTAACTTCCAGTATTTTTCCTTTAACCACAGTCCCTTTGGCGTGTGTCTCGGCATATACTGAAAACGGATCATCGCTTAATTGCTTGATGCTCAGAGAAATGCGTTCACGCTCAGAATCAATGGATAATACAACGGCTTCAACTTCCTGACCTTTTTTGTATTTGCGAACCGCTTCTTCTCCTGGCTCACTCCAGCTGATATCAGAGAGATGAACTAAACCATCAATTGTCCCTGGAAGTCCAATAAAGATACCAAAATCAGTAATAGATTTGATGACACCTTTAATTTTATCACCCCGGTTATGTGTGTTAGAAAACTCTTCCCATGGATTAACTTTACACTGTTTGATGCCCAGAGAAATACGGCGACGTTCTTCATCAATATCCAATACCATTACTTCTACTTCTTCACCTTGTGAAATAACTTTGCTTGGGTGGATATTTTTATTTGTCCAGTCCATTTCTGAAACATGAACTAAACCTTCAACGCCTTCTTCAAGCTCAACAAAACAGCCATAATCAGCTAAATTAGTGATTACACCAGTTACTTTGCTACCTTCAGGGAAACGATTTTTTATGGCAATCCATGGATCTTCACCAAGCTGTTTAAGCCCTAAGGATACGCGGTTACGTTCACGGTCAAACTTAAGTACTTTGACATTAATTTCATCACCAACATTAACGATTTCACTTGGATGGCGAATACGCTTCCAGGCCATATCAGTAATGTGAAGTAAGCCATCTACACCACCTAAATCAACAAAAGCACCGTAGTCAGTCAGGTTTTTAACAATACCTGTGACTTCCATACCTTCATCCATATTCTCCAGTAGTGCACTTCTTTCAGCGCTGCTTTCTGCTTCCAGAACCGCTTTGCGGGAAACAACGACGTTATTACGCTTTTGATCCAGCTTGATAACTTTAAAGTCCAGTTCCTGATCTTCTAAGTGAGAAGTATCTCTTAATGGACGAACATCAATAAGTGAGCCGGGTAAAAATGCGCGAATAGTACGGATATCGACAGTAAATCCACCTTTGACCTTTCCGCTGATAATACCCTGGACAATTTGATTGGTTTCAAATGCTTGCTCCAGCTCTCTCCAGGATTCAGCCCTTTTGGCTTTCTCGCGGGAAAGTTTGGTTTCACCAAACCCATCTTCTACTGCATCCAGAGCAACCTGAACGGAATCACCAGCTTTTACAGTGATTTCACCGTTCTCATCGCGGAACTGGTCTATAGAAATAACACCCTCTGATTTTAGTCCGGTATCAACAACAACCCAGTCACTGGTGACATCAACGATAACACCTTCAACAATGGCACCGGGTCGCATTTCAACTTTCTTCAGACTTTCTTCAAAGAGTTCTGCAAAACTTTCTGTCATTTTAAATCCTGTATTACGCCTGTCCCATATTGATCTTCTGAAAAGAAAACAGTGAAACAGACCGAAAAATCAGGTGGTCAGCACACCTGCTGTTAGTTAATAAATGTAAAAATGCTTTGAGATAACTGACTTCCAGGGATATTCTCATAACCGGATGAGAATATCTGCAAAGCATTTTTACAATAAAGCAAGGCATCTGTGCTTAAATATTATCAACAGATACCATACTATAAACGCTAAATAATACCTCTATTTGCCAAAATATCAATGATATTATTAAAAACAGTTTCGATGTTTAGCGAAGTGCTGTCTATCAGGATGGCATCTTTGGCAGGATGCAGAGGTGAAATCTTGCGATTTATATCTTGCTTATCCCGTTTTTTTACATCAGCCAGTATATTTTCCAGCGTTACAACTTTTTCCTGTTTCTGTAGTTGGAGATAACGTCTGTGTGCACGTTCTTCTACACTGGCTGTAAGGAATATTTTAACATCTGCATCAGGAAAAACAACAGTCCCCATGTCTCTGCCATCTGCTATTAAACCTGGTAGTTTGGCAAAAGCTCTTTGTCTTGAAAGTAATTGCTCTCTGACAGCAGGGATTTTTGCAATTGCAGCTGCGGTTAAACCAATATTTTCCTTTCTTATCGCCTGATTAACCTTTTGCTTCTTTAAAAAAATATCCACTGTATATTGATCTGTACAAATGAACTCTGCATCAAGTGATGCTGCAATATTTATCAGAGCAGGAATATTATCTGGTGCAATGCCGTTTTGTGTAGCCATTAGAGCCGTTAAACGATAGAAACTACCACTATCCAGCAAATGCCATTTTAATTTTTGAGCCAGCAGAGTGCTAATAGTTCCTTTTCCTGCGCCGCCAGGTCCGTCAACAGTGATTACTGGTATCTTTTTTTCCATAAATGGCTACTTTTATAACAATAGTTTAAATATCTGTATGAGCTACCAATCTTAAAACATTTTATTTATAAAGGCTAAAAATAAATATTCTGTAACCCTCTGAATTAGTAATATTCTGTCTTCAGGTTAAATGGGTATAATAGTAGTATACTTATCTAAATATTTAGCAAATTGTTGTTTATTTTAAATAAAAATATGCTATGGCTGATTATCACTCTGGCATGGAAGCATGTAATGATCAGTTCTGATAACTAAAGTCCGTACTTTGAATTTCATTGCGTAAATCATTTGCCACGTTTAAAAATCAGATGTAACTGTCACCGACACAGGAATAAGATATGACTGAATCAACATTACAACCTTTGTCAAACGAGCAACTGTCTTTGCTGAATGAGCAGCTAAGCCATGGAATTTCTGATGAAGCACGTGAGATGCTAAATACCTTGCCACCTGAAGATATTGCTTATTTACTGGAATCATGTCCTTTGAAACAGCGCAGTCTGCTATGGAAATTAATTGATGTTGACATTGAGGGTGACGTACTGACCGAGCTGGATGATGAAGTCCGAAACTTTTTTTTAGAATCAATGAATAGTGCTGAGCTGGCAAAAATTATCAGCGATCAGGATAGTGATGATCTGGCAGATATTTTACAACAATTACCAGATAAGATTGCACAACAGGTTCTCACCAGAATGAAAATAGAGGACCGTAAACGCGTGGAAAGCGTGCTGTCCTATCCCGAAGATACAGCAGGAGGTATGATGAACACAGATACAATTTGTGTTTATCAGGATATTAGTCTGGCGCTGGTATTAAAATATTTTAAACAGGGACACAAATTATCTGAACCGCTGGATCATATCTATGTATTGGATCAGGAAAATAAGCTTGTGGGTGTGCTCTCTTTTGTTCAGTTATTAATAAGAGATACTCACTGTAAAGTTAAAGATGTGATGGCGCAGGAGTATCAGTCTGTTCATGTTGAAGAAAAAAGTACAGATGTGGCAAACCTGTTTGAGCGGCGTAATTTAGTATCTGCACCGGTAGTTGACAGCACCGGACATCTGCTGGGCAGAATCACTATTGATGATGTTGTTGATGTTATCAGAGATGAAGCTGACCATTCTTTAATGAATTTAAGTGGCCTGGGTGAACACAGCGATACTTTTGCAGGGGTGCTTAATACTGCGAAGAACCGTGCACTATGGCTGTGCATTAATCTGATTGCTGCATTTGCATCAGCAGGTGTTATTGGTTTTTATCAGGATACTATTGCAAAAGTCGTTGCGCTGGCTGTTTTAATGCCTGTTGTAAGCAGTATGGGAGGCAGTGCAGGGAGTCAGGCAATGATACTGGTTATTCGTGCCTTATCGCAGGGACAGCTCAATCAGAGTAATATGCGATGGTTATTATTGAGAGAGCTAGGCGTAGGTCTGCTCAATGGTATTCTGTGGGGAACTGTTGTTAGTTTAATCGCATGGTTATGGTTTAATAACACCGTGATAACCGGAGTTATTGCGTTAGCCGTATTGATTAATCTTACCAGCGCCGTAACCCTGGGAGCTATTCTTCCCGGAATTTTAAGAAAAATGAATATAGATCCTACTTTGGCTGGAACAGTTGTGCTCACTACCTCCACAGATATTATAGGGTTGTGTAGTTTTCTGGGAATGGCAGCACTTTTTTTCTAATAACATGCGCTAATTTCTTTTTTGTATTCAGTTATTTTTCAGTAACCTGATATTTATACAGCAGAGTCGTTTGTTTATACAAAGGACCAGTAACGAAAGTTTAATATTCATGGTTGTTCTTAGGGAAGGCTGATTTTAACATCTGAGCATGCATATTTTTTCAAACCTGTTATGTGGATAAATTTTATCAGAGCCTGTTCATAATTTTTTGCCAAAAAAATGAACATTTTGAATTATCTGTTATCCATATAAAAAGAAGAGTGCTTTTAAAATGTGCTATACAAACTCAAAAAAAGTAGTCAATTAATCATATAAATAAAAGAATAATGTTTAAAATGGATAGGGGTAATGTATTTATGAGATAAAACTTACGTCACTATACCATTAAATCCCATAATAAATATTATAAGACAGATCAGCTTTTTATACTGCTGGATTTGACAACAGTAATAAGCTTATTTATGATTGCTTAATGTCTGAATAAGAATCATGAATTTTTTGTTTTTTCACGAGTGTATACAAAAAATTATACAAGACTCATGACTAAAGCAGTTATAATATAAAATAACTGATTTTATTTAATGTTTTTCAGAATGACTCGAGATGTTAAATTATTTGGAAATGGGGGGGTGTTTGATAAATTTAAAAGACATTGATACTTTTTTATACATATTTGTTTGTTTAATAATTATTAAATAATTTTAATTTAAGACAATAATAATTGATAGACTCACAAAAGCAACTTTAATATTTATAATAAAAATTAGTGAGAACAATATAAGATGAAATATTTTAAACGAGTTTTATTTTCATTGTTTTTAATTTCAATAACCACCAGTATCTTTGGATCAATCGACTCGCGTATAATTAATAATACGAATAAACCTTTCTTAGCATTCTGGGTAGCGAACCCATGTATATTTACGCATGACCATGTAACTCAGGTCTGCCATCATAAGGTAATTGGTGCTCATGGAGGAAGTGGTTTCTTTCAATTTAAAAGTGGACAGACTAATCTACAAATAAAAGTTATGGCAGACTGCAGAAGAAATTATAATGACAAAATTAATGCTTATAGTTTTTATTGCCCGTCAACAGGTGACTGGGCTTTAGATGGTTCTGGCAAACCTACATGTAAACTCATAGGTTCAGATAGAGATCATGTTAAGGATATAGTTATTAATGATTTTAACGCTTACAAAGATTCATCATCAAATTGTAAGCATCGTCACGGATGAGTATGAAGTTTTTCATGACTTCCATGCTTTTTTGTAACTCATTGTTTTAAAATAGTATTTGTTTTTAACTAGCCATTATAAACCATTTAAAATGGATTTTAAATATACTTTAAATGTCTTGTATGTATGATTTTGAAGGAGTAGAATTCAGTTTTATTATTTTATAATTTTTCTGCTTCCTCTGTCATTTTAGATAGAAGGGAGTAGTTTTTTTCTGTCGTTTTTTTAAAAAACTGTTCAAAAATGCTGAACAATTTTCTGGCGTACTTTATCGCCATCACCGACAGATTCAACTATTTGTAACACTTTATACCGGCTATTTAGGTGTAGATTTAATTCGTAGAAACATAATATATCCATTAAAGCATATTTCAAGTCAATATTACGATTAGGCACTACAGATCAACTCTAAAGTTAGAGTGTTTATTTTATTGGTATTTTAAAAAAATTCTAAAAAATATCGAAGCAGATGATTTTTCAGTAATCTGATACAAATATAACAAAGTCGCTTGTTTATACAAAGGATCAGTAATGAGAGTTTAGTATTAATGGTTGTTTTTAGGGAAGGTTGATTTTAACAGTTAAGCATGCATATTTTTTCAAATCTTTTATCCGGATAAATTTTCTCAGAGTCTGTTTATAATATTTTGGCAAAAAATGAACATTTTGAATTATCTGTTATCTATGCATAAACAAGAGTTGCTTTTAAGGTGTGCGATAAAAGCCTAATACAAGCAACCATATAATCATACAAATAAAAAAAATGATGATTAAGGTAGGGCTTAAAGTGTTTATGAAATGAAACTTAAGTCACTATACCATTAAATCTCATCATAAATACGTTCTAATTCATACTAGATTTATACTGCTGGGTTTGACAAAAGCAATAATCTCATTTTTTATCAATTAATGTTTGAATAAGCATTATGACGTTTCTGATCTTTTCACAGGTGTATACAAAAATTATACACGACTCATTGCTAAGGTAGTTATAAAACAATTCACTTTATTGATTTTACTTAATGTTTTTCAGAGTGAATCGTAAGTGACAAATTATTTAAAAATGGGTGCATTTAATAAACTTAAAAGATATTGAAGCTGTTTATACACATATTCGGTGGTTTAATAATTATTGAATAGTTTTGATTTAAGACAATAGTAATTGATAAGATCAAAAAAGTAATTCTGATCTTTATCATCAAAATAATTTAGGAAAATATCATATGAAATTTTTTAAACTAATTTTATTTTCATTTTTTTTAATTTCAGTAACCAGCAGTATATTCGGAGCAACTATATCGCATGTAATTAATAACACAGATAAACCTATCTCAGTATACTGGACAGCTACCCCATGTGTATTTGTGCATGATCATGTAACTGAGGTCTGCCATCATAAGGTAGTTGGTTCTCATGGAGGATCTGGCTTATATGTGTTTAGAAGTTTACAAAGTAATATACAGGTAAAAATTAGTGCAGACTGCGAAAGAAATGGTAATCACTATGATAATATCTATAGCTTTTATTGCCCGTCAACAGGTCGGTAACATTCTGAATACAATCAATCTTGTTTGAAAAGGCATTTTAAAAAAAATGCGTTTGTCTACGGCTAAGAAGTAGGAGTCTATGGTCATTTTCCCCTCACAGATAGCGTAATAATTAATAAACTAATAAAGACAATTCTAACTTTTCATAATAAACAACAGGGTGAGTATGGTATGAAGTTTTTTAATAAATTTGTATTTTTGTTATTGTTAATTTCAGGATCAGGTAGTATTTTTGGAGTAACGATATCGCATGTAATCAATAACACGAGTAAGCCTGTTTTAGTCTACTGGACTGCTACAGGATGCATATTTGTACATAATCATATAACTCAAGTCTGTCACCATAAGGTAGTTGGTCCTCATGGAGGGTCAGGTTTATATGTGTTTAGAAGCTTACAAAGTAATCTGCAAATAAAAATTAGTGCGGATTGTGAAAAACAAACGGGAAAAGATGCTAATTATCTTTATGGTTTTTATTGTCCGTCAAATGACTGGTATTTAAGCAGTTATTATAAACCCACATGTAAACTAGAAGGGACAGGCAGGAGGCATGTTAAAAGGGTAATCATTAATAATTTCAATAATTTTATAGGTGTATCATCAAGCTGCAAACATTACGATAATGATGATTTTTGACTGTAAATAAAAAAATTCCTATAATATAAAGTGTTTAATTCACTGGTGTGTTTTTAAAAACATTATCTCTTTTTTAAAAGAGTACAGATGAGCATACAGGAGGATATCAGCAAATATTTTAAAGCAATATTTTTTATCAGTTTAGCGCCAGTTAAACTTCTTGTTCTCACTATTTTTTTCTGTAGTTATCACATTACCATTGATTTATTAAGTGATAAAATTATTTTAAGGACAGACGTAATTTTTTTAAATCATATCAACTTATAGATTAGAAAACAGCTAATCAACA
This sequence comes from Endozoicomonadaceae bacterium, assembly GCA_026710285.1. GTDB lineage: Bacteria > Pseudomonadota > Gammaproteobacteria > Pseudomonadales > Endozoicomonadaceae > JAPORK01. The sequence continues at coordinate 27,024 of JAPORK010000035.1, forward strand.
AATATAAACGACTATAATAATTTATTCTGACGATAGATATTAAAACCTTTACTAATTTGTGAGCTCACAAACTTAATTTTAATTTTTTACAGTAAAAACAAAGGTATATTTGTAATATGAAATCTTTTAAAAAAATTTTATTTTTATTATTTTTAACTTCAATAACAGAGAGTGTTTTTGGAAGCACAACATCACACGTAACCAACAATACCAACAAGGCTTTTTTAGTATACTGGACAGCTGCCGGATGTGCCGGCACACACAATGGAGTAACTGAAGTTTGCAAACATGAGATAGTCAGCCCTCACAAAACTGGTGAATATAAATTTAAAGGATCACAAAGTTATTTACAAATAAAAGTGAGTTCTCGCTGCGAATGGAACAGGAATATTTATTTCCCTCTTTTTATTGTATGCCCTTCAGGTCCCTGGTTTTTAAATGGTGGTCGTTCCGCAAAAACTACATGCAAATTATATGGTAAAGGTAGAGGGCATGTAAAAAATGTGACTGTTAGTGATTTTTCAGGCAGAGGAAAGCTTTCAAACAGTTGTACAAAAGTACCAATTGAACGCTGGAGATAAAATCTGATATTGCCTGTTTAAAAACAGACTGGTATTAATTATTTTTCATTACAAAGAGATTAAATCACAGATTTCTTTATTTGATAGTTCTGTAATCCACTTTTCGCCACTGGCAACAGTTAAGTCTGCGAGTGATTTTTTATCCTGAATCATTGCATCAATCTTCTCTTCAAAGGTATTCTCTGTAATCAGTCGGTGTACCTGGACATTTTTTTTCTGCCCGATACGGAACGCTCTGTCTGTCGCCTGTGCCTCAACCGCCGGATTCCACCACAGGTCATAATGGATAACCTGGCTGGCTGCGGTTAGATTAAGTCCGGTACCGCCAGCTTTTAATGAAAGAACTAATCCGCGTGTTTTAAAGTCTGTTTGAAAATTATCAACCATCTCATCGCGTTTTTTCCGTGAAAGACCACCATGCAGAAAGGGTATCTGTAGATTCAGTGTATTGTGTAGTGTATCAACGAGTAAGTTACCCATGGTTGTGTATTGAGTAAAGATAAGTATTTTTTCTCCGCTATCAATCGCTTCACGCATTAATTCAATAAACACAGACAGTTTGCCCGACTCTGCGATTTGTGCCTCTGAATGATTTAAAAATTGTGCTGGTGAATTACAGATCTGCTTAAGTGAATTGATTAATTTTAAAATCAGTCCCTTACGTTCAATACCATCATCACTGTTATTAAGTATTTCCATCATACTGTCAACAGTACTCTGATAAAGCGCTGTTTGCTCTTTACTAAGCGTGCAGTAGCGATTACTTTCTATTTTATCCGGCAGATCACTGATGATTGATTTATCGGTTTTTAAGCGTCTCAAGATAAACGGCGCAGTAATTTTTTTAAACCGATTGAGTGCATGTTTATCACCATCCTGTTCGATCGGACGGGAAAACTCTTCATTAAATTTCTTCTGTGTGCCCAAATAACTACGGTTGGAAAAATCAAACAGACTCCAGTACTCTTTCAGGCGGTTTTCTACCGGTGTACCACTCATACCAATACGCACATCAGCTCTTAGCTTTTTAATCGCTTTGGTCTGTAAACTTCCAGGATTTTTTATATTTTGTGCTTCATCTATAACCAGTGTTTGCCACTTTAATTTACTTAAAGTTGTACTATCTGAGCGCACCAGACCATAGCTGGTAAGCATAATGTCATAGTCGCTGTGACTAACTGTACGTTTACTGCCGTGATAGATTATTACCTGCATTGATGGCGCAAAATTTTCTATCTCTTTACGCCAGTTGGTCAGCAGAGAAGTGGGAGCAACAACCAGCGCCTTATGTTTTTCCAGTAAGCCATTTTGTTTCTGATGGAGTAACAGGGTGATGACCTGTAATGTTTTACCCAGTCCCATATCGTCCGCAAGCAGTGAACCAAAGCCAATACGGGCATTTTGTGCCATCCACTGAAAACCCCGTTCCTGATAAGGACGCAAAGTGACTTGTAAGTTGGCAGGAAGCGGCACTGGTTTTTCACGCAGTAATTCCTCAAACAGTTTTTTGGCTGAATTGCCAATATCAATAGGTGCACCGTCAAGCTCTCCACTGAGTGCGGCTTTGAGTAACTCTGTGCGGGAAAGTGACTCTGGCAGTTTTGTAAGTTTTTTTAATAGCTGTTGAAGTTTAGTATTGTCCAGCATAACATACTGATCAACGATTTTAATTAATCCGGTGGCTCCCTCCACCAGTTTTTTGAATTCTTCAACCGGAATGCGTTTATCACCAATGGCAATCTGCCAGTTAAAACTGAGTAAATCATCGAGCTGAAGATAGTTTACAGGGTTATCACTGTTACTTTTAGAGAGCGACAAACTTAACTTTGGATAAGCAATATCACGCAGGCTTTTAGGAAGGATAAGCTGAATACCCAGCATTTTCAGTACTGGTAAAATATTTAAGAAGACCGGCGTAAAGTGTTCCAGTGAATAGAACAAAGTTGTATCAGATTGCTTTTTTTCATAGAGTTTTTCAATCTCAGGGAGGTATTCTGCCAATATTGCAAGATCAGCAAGGACAGTCACTTTAGTGCCGGAAAGCTTGTTGTCGCTGAAGCATTGTGCTAACGACAGCATCTGGTTGTTTTGTTGTATACGAATATCAACAGAAAGAAATTGATCGCACTCTTCAACCAGCAGGTACAGACGGTGCTCACGTTCAGTTAATGAAAGACGACTCAACCAGTTACGAATAACACTGGGATGCTGCTGAGCACTGAAATCATCGCAATAGTAGGGTTCTTGATCAAAAAACAGCTGACAGATATTATTCTCAAATTTCCCTGAAGTCTGTAAAAAGCCCTGCCGGATAAAAAAACTGATCAGTACATGTAATGCTGCTTCAATCTGAGTTTTCTGATCTGAAAAAAGAGTGGTTGTCTTACTCTTTGGTTTTTTATGTTGTATCACCACAAGATCGACCGGGCAGTTTACATATAATGAATTGACCAGTGATTGTATTGGTTCACTAAGCATGGCAGGCTTCCAGCGAATAATCGCACGACCATCTTCCTGCTGATAAATTTCAGGAATAATTGCCTGCTGCTCAACTAGTTTCATACTTAAATGAAACAGATTATACCACAACATAGTATGTGGGTAATGTCGGGTAATTTCAGTGCTCTGCTCACAGGACAATGTTTGAAAAAATGTATACAGATCAGCGGAAGATTTATTAACGAGCGTTTTTTCATCACTCTTTAATGCACTAAAATTAAAACGCCGGGAGAGGATAAGTGTCAGGGTTTTAAAATCAGTTACGTCATGACACTTTTCAGTTTCAGATATCTGTTTCCTCTTTGCAGTGACGTATTTTGCAGCGCGTTTATATACATCAGCCATAATCTTTCTGAAATCAGTATGATAAAAGAGTGATATTTCAGGCAGAATAGTAAAGATACGTTCCTGCATAGGGGGTATCAAAGTTAAATCGAGTGCATCAGGGGCATGGTCAGTGGATGAGGTGTTATTTTCCAGCGGCGTTTTTTGCCATTTATCTGCATATTTTGGTGGTTTATCCAGCGAAACTACGTTTAAGCCGGTACGCTTTTCTATTGCTTCAGGCAGAGACATGTCATGCAGATGAAAGACAGTAAAAGGATTTTTATCAATTTCACTGGCAATGAGATAAATGACCGCAGCAATATGTTTGCAAGGCATTGCCCAGTCGGGGCAGGAACAACTGGCTTGCATATCATCCCAACTTTTAGGGAAAAGATAAATATCTTCCTTTTCAAGAAGCGACAGAAGACTGTTAGGTAGTTGTCGATTAATTAGTTTTGACAGAACAGGAGGGCTTTGACTGACTGTATTCACAATGATTGTTTGTTGTTGCGAGTTAAAAGCAGGCAGTTTTATTTCTATGTCATAAGGTTTTCGGCGGCTGCCCTTAACACAAGCATTTACAGCGCATCCTTCCATGTTTATTTCCTGAACAGATCCGTTGCCAGCATAAGTATGACCTCTTGGTATACGGTTGGTATAATCAATGCCTTTAAAGGCATGTAACCATTGTGCTCCCCACCAGGTTAAACCATATTTCGTTGACATTACGTTTCCTCAAAATTTATTTTGGTTAATGCATAAACCCAGGATTTTAATAAATTAAAGCTGAATAATCAATGTTTTGTGTGATATTTGCCATCAGACCCTCGATAAGGGCTGAGCTTGTTTGCAGAGGATTATTTATAAGATCATTTTCGTATATTTGTTATTTTGCTCTCTGTTCTTCTTTAACAAAAAAAACGAATTTTGTTATAAAACTGGTTTAATTTC